>NZ_RZSF01000100.1:0-19703 GCF_004023325.1 Mesorhizobium sp. M1A.F.Ca.ET.072.01.1.1
CTCCAATCAGGAGAAAGGCTTCACGGCCGTTCTCGTTGTCCACGAGGTCGGCCGAGTGGTCGGATATTATGGCTTGGCGCCGACGGCTGTGGTGCCGTCGATCTTGCCCCGGTCGATTCGCACAGGGCAACCGCCCGATCCGGTGCCCTGTCTTCTCCTTGGCCAGCTTGCGACCGATACAGAATGGGCTGGGCGCGGTGTCGGCACTGGCTTGCTGAAGCACGCGCTTCAGCGCTGCGTTCAGGCTGCAGATCTGATTGGAGGACGTGCGCTCATGGTCAATGCAATCGACGGGGAGGCGGCGCAATTCTGGCAAAGACGGGGATTTCTGCCGACTAAGGACGATCCGCTTGTCTTGTTCCGTTCGATTGCTGCAATCGCTGCGTCGCTCGTAGAAGCTCAGAAGTAGGGGCGAGGGCTGCCTCTCGAAGAAGCCGCGACCGCCAACGAATTCTGCGCCTCGAGGCTTAAGCTCGTACTCAGTTATTGTCCGTTTCTTCCGTGGGCGGCCTAAAAGCGGCCGAGCTTGTCGAAAGCGGCCGGGTCGATGCCGAGTTTCTTCAGGTCGCTGCGGCGCGGCTTGCGGTTCGCCTCGACGGCCCGCGATGCGGCAGCCGCGCTGCCGAACGTGCCAAGAAAATCGCCAATCACAAAAAACAATCCACGGTCCATGACAAATACCCTCGCGCGCCAGTGCGCGCGACCTTTCTTTCTGCACTGCAACATAGATGGGTGCCGGCAGGCGAAGATTACAGAGGCGCCGGCGCATAGCCGCCATGCTCGGCACGCAACGCTGCTACCCCCCGGGGCTTGTCCGATGCATCGTCAGGCTTGAAACGCCGGGCGGGATCGTTTATATCAGCCTCAAATTCTTGGTCGGTATGACGAAGAGTGGGTCCACCCGGTCCCGCTCTTTTTTGTTACCTGCCGGCCGGAGCGACAAGGCGACAGGAAACTTATGACCGCAGCGGCAAGCGAGGCCGACGACCGTATCATCCGCGAAAGCGGTATCGATGCACGCATTGCGCTGATCATACAGCCGGTGCTGAAGGCCATCGGCTTCCGCCTCGTGCGGGTGCAACTGACCGGCCAGAACGGGCTGACGCTGCAAATCATGGCCGAGCGCGACGACGGCACCATGACCGTCGAGGATTGCGAAGAGGTCAGCCGCGCGGTTTCGCCCGCGCTCGATGTCGAAGATCCGATCGAAAAGGCGTATCATCTCGAAGTCTCGTCGCCGGGCATCGACCGGCCGCTGGTGCGCAAATCGGATTTCACCACCTGGACCGGCCATCTGGTCAAGATGGAGACGTCGGTCCTCATCGGCGACCGCAAGCGCTTCAAAGGCAAGATCGCCGAGGCGGACTCCGACGGCATTTTGCTGGAGCGCGACAAGGCGGCCTATGGCGAAGAGCCGACGGTACGCGTGCCCTATGACGCGATTGCCGAGGCGCGCCTGGTGCTGACCGACGATCTTATCCGCGAGGCCCTGTCGAAGGACAACAGGGCCCGCAAGGAAGCAAAAAAACGCCGGGGCGAAGCGGAAGAAGATGCAATCGCCGGCGAAGAAAACGAAACCGAACAGGAAAGTTGATCGAGCTTCAGGGCCGATGCCCGGAGCGAAGTCGGGAGAAAGACAATGGTTGTAAGCGCCAACAGGCTCGAACTGCTGCAGATCGCCGATGCGGTCGCGCGTGAAAAGTCGATCGATAAGCAGATCGTCATCGCC
Source organism: Mesorhizobium sp. M1A.F.Ca.ET.072.01.1.1 (assembly GCF_004023325.1). NCBI lineage: Bacteria > Pseudomonadati > Pseudomonadota > Alphaproteobacteria > Hyphomicrobiales > Phyllobacteriaceae > Mesorhizobium > Mesorhizobium sp. M1A.F.Ca.ET.072.01.1.1. Next base: position 1,730 of record NZ_RZSF01000100.1, read on the forward strand.
GCGATGGCCGATGCGATCCAGAAGGCGGCGCGTTCGCGTTATGGGCAGGAAACCAATATCCGTGCCGACATCAATCCCAATACGGGCGAGATGAAGCTGCAGCGGCTGATGGAAGTGGTCGAGAAGGTCGAGGATTACGCGACGCAGATCGCCCTTTCCACGGCGCGCGAGCGCAATCCCGACGCCCAGCTCGGCGACTTCATCGCCGAACAGCTGCCGCCGATGGATTTCGGCCGCATCGCCGCGCAGTCGGCCAAGCAGGTCATCGTCCAGAAGGTGCGCGAGGCCGAGCGCGATCGTCAGTATGACGAGTACAAGGACCGCATCGGCGAGATCGTCAACGGCACCGTCAAACGCGTCGAATATGGCAATGTCATCGTCGACCTCGGCCGCGGCGAGGCGATCATCCGCCGCGACGAGCTGATCCCGCGTGAGAACTACAAATATGGCGACCGCGTCCGCGCCTATGTCTACGACGTGCGCCGCGAGCAGCGCGGCCCGCAGATCTTTCTGTCGCGCACGCATCCGCAGTTCATGGCCAAGCTCTTCACCATGGAAGTACCGGAAATCTACGACGGCATCATCGAGATCAAGTCGGTCGCCCGCGATCCGGGCTCGCGCGCCAAGATCGCCGTCATCTCGCGGGATTCCTCCATCGATCCGGTCGGCGCCTGCGTCGGCATGCGCGGCAGCCGCGTCCAGGCGGTGGTCGGCGAATTGCAGGGCGAGAAGATCGACATCATTCCGTGGTCGCCTTCGGCCGCTTCCTTCATCGTCAACGCGCTGCAGCCGGCGGAAGTCGCCAAGGTAGTGCTCGACGAGGATGCCGAGCGCATCGAGGTGGTCGTGCCGGACGACCAGCTGTCGCTGGCCATCGGCCGCCGCGGCCAGAATGTTCGTCTTGCCTCGCAGCTCACCGGCTGGGACATCGATATCCTGACCGAGCAGGAAGAGAGCGAGCGCCGCCAGAAGGAATTCGTCGAGCGTTCGGCCCTCTTCATGGAAGCCCTCGATGTCGACGAGATGGTCGGCCAGGTGCTTGCCTCGGAAGGCTTCACCAGCGTCGAGGAAGTCGCCTATGTCGATTCTGGCGAAATCTCCTCGATCGACGGCTTCGACGAGGACACCGCTTCGGAAATCCAGTCGCGCGCCCGCGAATATCTGGAGAAGATCGAGGCCGAGCACGACGAGAAGCGCAAGGCGCTCGGCGTCGAGGACGAGCTGCGCGAGATCCCCGGCATCACCACGGCCATGATGGTGACCCTCGGCGAGGACGGCGTGAAGACGATCGAGGACTTCGCCGGCTATGCCGCCGACGACCTGGTCGGCTGGAAGGAACGCAAGGACGGCGAGACCAAGGTCTATCCCGGTGTGTTCGCCGATCACGGCGTCTCGCGCGCCGATGCCGAGCAGATGGTGCTGACCGCTCGCAAGAAGGCCGGCTGGATTTCCGAGGAAGAACTGGCCGCTGAGGAAGCGGCCGGTGAAACCGTCGGTGCGTGAGGTGACCACCAATCGCAAAACCCGTGGACGACATGAACGATCGCACTTGCATCGTCACGCGCAGGCAGGCCGAAGCGGATGAACTGATCCGCTTCGTCGTCGGCCCGGATTCGGCCGTCGTTCCGGACATCAAGCGAAATCTGCCCGGCCGCGGTTGCTGGGTCACCGCCGATCGCCTACATATCGACAAGGCAGCGGCGAAGAACCTGTTTGCCCGCGCCTTCAAGGCGCAGGTCACCGTTCCAGCCGAACTCGGCGACATGGTCGACGGGCTGCTTTCCAGATCCGCCCTGGGCATGTTGGGTCTTGCTCGCAAGGCCGGAGCGGTCGTACTGGGCGCCGCCAAGGTAGAGGCTGCCGTGCGCGACGGGCATGCGCTCTTCGTGCTGCACGCGAAGGAAGCCTCGGACGACGGCGTGCGCAAGATCAGTCAGGCGCGGCGGGCAACCGTTCATCTTGGCGGCCCCGCTACACCGGCCTACAAACTTTTCCCCGAAGCCGAGTTGAGCTTGGCATTGGGGGGTACAAATGTGATACATGCTGCCGTCCTCGCGCAGGATGCGGGTAAGGCGGTTGAGAAGCGCATGGTTGCGCTCGACCGTTATCGGGGCGGAACCCCGGACGATTTGGCAATGCTTGCGGCCGTTGCTGACGATGATGATGCCGCAGAGGATATGGAATGAGCGATACGAAATCGGGCGACGACAAGACGTTGAGCGTTACGCCGAAGAAGACCTTGACGCTGAAGCGCCCTGGCCTCGAGCAGGGCACCGTGCGCCAGAATTTCTCGCACGGACGCACCAAGTCGGTCGTGGTCGAGACCAAAAAGCGCAAGTTCTCGCTGCCCGGCGACAAGCCGGAGCCGGTGGCGCCGTCCGTCTTCACCCCGAAGCCCGCAGCCGTGGCACCCGCGCCTGCCGTGCCGGAAGCGCCGAAGGCGCCGCCGCAGCCGGAACGCTCCGGAATGGTGCTGAACGAGTTGTCGCGCGGCGAGATGGAAGCGCGCCGCAGGGCGCTCGAAGGCTCCAAGGCGCGTGAGATCGAGGATCGTCAGCGCGCCCAGGAAGAGGCCAAGCGCCGCGCCGAGGAGGAAGAGCGCCGCAAGCGCGAGCGTGAGGAGTCCGCCCGCCGTCAGGCCGAGGAAGAGGCGCGTCTGCAAACCGAGGCCGAGTCCCGCCGCCGCGCCGAGGAAGAAGCGCGCCGCCGCGCCCCCCAAGCCGCCGAACTGGCCACGGCCGACGAGGAAGAGGAGGTCAAGCCGCGGCGCCCTGGTGGTGCCGGCGCCGGAGCGCCTGTGCGCCGTCTGGCCACGCCGGAAGTCGCGCGGCCGGCCAAGCCGACCAAGGGCGAGGAAGACCGTCGCCGCGGCAAGCTGACGCTGAACACCGCGCTGTCGGATGAAGATGCGCGCGGACGCTCGCTGTCGTCGATGCGCCGCCGCCAGGAAAAATTCAAGCGCGCGATGCACAACGAGCCGCGCGAGAAAGTCATGCGCGAAGTGATCCTGCCCGAAACCATCACCATCCAGGAACTGGCGCAGCGCATGTCCGAGCGCGCCGTGGACGTGGTCAAGTTCTTCATGAAGCAGGGCCAGATCTTGAAGCCGGGCGACGTCATCGACGCCGATACGGCCGAGCTGGTCGCTTCCGAATTCGGCCATACGGTCCGCCGCGTCGCCGAGTCCGACATCGAGGAAGGCCTGTTCAACATCGCCGACCGCCCGGAAGACCTGGTGTCGCGTCCGCCCGTGGTGACCATCATGGGCCATGTCGACCACGGCAAGACCTCGCTGCTCGACGCCATCCGCAACGCCAATGTCGTCTCAGGCGAGGCCGGCGGCATCACCCAGCATATCGGCGCCTACCAGATCGAGAAGAACGGTCAGAAGATCACCTTCATCGACACGCCCGGCCACGCCGCCTTCACGGCGATGCGCGCTCGCGGCGCCCAGGTGACCGACATCGCCGTGCTGGTGGTGGCGGCCGACGACAGCGTCATGCCGCAGACGATCGAATCGATCAATCACGCCAAGGCGGCCGGCGTGCCGATCATCGTGGCGATCAACAAGATCGATAAGCGTGACGCCGACCCGCAGAAGGTGCGCACTGAACTGCTGCGCCACGAAGTGTTCGTGGAATCGATGGGCGGTGAGGTGCTGGACGTCGAGGTTTCGGCGACCAAGGGCACCAATCTCGACAAGCTGCTGGAAGCGATTCTGCTGCAAGCCGAAGTCCTCGACCTCAAGGCCAATCCCGACCGCACCGCCGAAGGCGCGGTCATCGAGGCGCAGCTGGACAAGGGCCGCGGTCCGGTCGCCACCGTGCTGGTGCAGACCGGCACGCTGATGCCCGGCGACATCATCGTCGCCGGCAACGAATGGGGCCGTGTCCGCGCGCTGGTCAACGATCGCGGCGAGCATGTGCCGGAAGCGCCGCCGGCAATGCCGGTCGAGGTGCTCGGCCTCCAGGGCACGCCGCAGGCAGGCGACCGCTTCGCGGTCGTCAACAACGAGGCGCGTGCGCGTGAGATCACCGAGTATCGCCAGCGCCTGGCGCGCGAGAAGGCGGTGGCCAAGCATGCCGGCCAGCGCGGCTCGCTCGAGCAGATGATGTCGCAGTTGCAAGCGAGCGGGCTGAAGGAGTTTCCGCTGGTCATCAAGGGCGACGTGCAGGGCTCGATCGAAGCGATCAACGCTGCGCTCGAAAAGCTCGGCAACGACGAGGTCAGGGTACGGATCGTCCATTCGGGTGCCGGCGGCATCACAGAAACCGACGTCTCGCTTGCCGAGACCTCGGGCGCTGCGATCATCGGCTTCAACGTCCGCGCCAATGCGCAGGCGCGCACGGCTGCTGCCGCTGCCGGCATCGAGATCCGCTACTATTCGATCATCTACAACCTCGTCGATGACGTGAAGGCAGCTCTTTCCGGCATGCTCTCGCCCGAGCGGCGCGAGACCTTCATCGGCAATGCCGAGATCCTCGAGATCTTCGACATCTCGAAGGTCGGCAAGATCGCCGGCTGCCGCGTCACCGAAGGCAAGGTCGAGCGTGGCGCGGGCGTGCGCCTGATCCGCGACAACGTCGTCGTCCACGAAGGCACGCTGAAAACGCTGAAGCGCTTCAAGGACGAGGTTTCGGAAGTGCCGGGCGGTCAGGAATGCGGCATGGCCTTCCAGAACTACGAGGACATGCGCGTCGGCGATGTCATCGAGTGCTTCCGCGTCGAGATGGTGAGCCGGACGCTCTAATTTCGGATATACTTGCCGGAGTTCACCGGGCGGCGGCCGCAAGGCTGCCGCCCGAGATCCTTGTTTCGTAGTTGAGACATGTGGCGCGGTCCCATCCCGCGCTTCACGATTTCAGGACTGAAGAAAAATGTCCCGTTCGACAACATCAGGCCCCTCCCAGCGCATGCTGCGCGTCGGCGAGCAGGTGCGTCACGCCCTATCCGAGACCCTGCAGCGCGGCGAAATCATCGACCCGTTGATCGAGAACAGCGTCGTCTCGGTCTCGGAAGTACGCATGTCGCCCGACCTCAAGATCGCCACCGCCTTCGTTTCACCGCTTGGTGTCGGCGACACCGATGCCGTGGTCGGGGCGCTCAACAGGCATGCGAAATTCATTCGCGGCCGCGTCTCGGGCGCGCTCAGGCAGATGAAGTACATGCCCGAGTTTCGCTTCCGGCTCGATACGTCTTTCGACAATTTCGCCAGGATCAACGAATTGCTGAAATCGCCCGAGGTCGCGCGCGATCTCGACCACCAGAATAAAAACAACGACAAGGACGAGGAATAGGTGGCGCGCCGCGGCAAGAAAAAGGGCCGGCCGGTCTCCGGCTGGGTGGTGCTGGACAAGCCGGTCGGCATGGGCTCGACCGAAGCCGTCTCCAAGATCAAATGGCTGTTCCAAGCGGAGAAGGCCGGCCATGCCGGCACGCTCGACCCGTTGGCTTCCGGCATGCTGCCGATCGCGCTCGGCGAGGCGACCAAGACCGTGCCTTACGTGCAGGATGGCGCCAAGGTCTACCGCTTCACCGTCGCCTGGGGCGAGGAGCGGTCGACCGACGACCTCGAAGGGCCGGTGACGAACAGCTCGGACCGCCGCCCGGCCGAGGCCGAGGTGCGGGCGCTGCTGCCGAAATACACCGGCGTCATCATGCAGACGCCGCCGCAATTCTCTGCCGTCAAGATTGCCGGCGAGCGCGCCTACGATCTTGCCCGCGACGGCGAGACGGTCGACATTCCCGCCCGCGAGATCGAAATCGGCCGTTTGGACATCGTCGAGCATGGTGTCGATAGAACCGTCTTCGAGGTCGAGTGCGGCAAGGGCACCTATGTGCGCTCGCTGGCGCGCGACATGGGTCGCGATCTGGGCTGCTTCGGCCACATCTCCGAGTTGCGCCGCGTCGAGGTCGAGCCGTTCACGGCGGACGATTTCGTCACCGTCGCCGAGCTCGAAGCGGCGCGCTTCGGCGGCAAGACGGATGAGAATTCGGACGAAGAAGCCGAGGTGTCGGTCGATTTCGGCGCCATCGATGCGCTGCTGGTCGAGACCGCCGCAGCACTTGACTGCTTGCCGCAGGTCGCCGTCAGCGACGACGCCGCGACCAAGATCCGCCTCGGCAATCCCGTCATCATTCGAGGGCGCGACGCGCCGGTCGAGGCCGAGGAGGCCTGTGCCACGGCGCGCGGCAAGCTCGTCGCCATCGGCGCCATCGAACAGGGCATGTTCAAGCCCAAGCGGGTCTTTGCCGGTTGACGGCACTCGGCTAGTTTCGGCTCGCAGTTCCAGGAAAACGTGTAACGGTTCTCGTCGGAATTGCATGAAAACCGACGGTTAGAGCAGCGATCTGCTATGACGTCGCGCCCCAGGGGAGCTCATGGCCCAGAGGAATCATGGCCCAGAGGATTATGGCCCAGAGGATTGTGGCAATGGCTGAGACCGTCGGAAAGCGGGCGCCGCTGAAAATCCGCCGGCCGCCGGTCGGCGCTTCGCCCGGCACCTTGATCGCCGATCCGGCGGCGCGGCGCAGCGAGCTTCGGCTGACGTTGATCTCGCCGGAGAAATACAAAACCATCGACAATGCCAGCATCGACGAGCTCAACACCCATTGCGACCGCTGGCCGGTCGTCTGGCTTGATTGCACGGGGCTCGCGAACATCCCGCTGATCGAAGAGATCGGCCGGATTTTCGACCTTCATCCGCTGGCGCTCGAGGATGTCGTCAACACCGGCCAGCGGCCGAAGGTGGATTTCTTCGAGGACCACGCCTTCGTCGTCATGCGCATGATCGACGATGTCGCCGCGCATCGCTACGAGCAGATCGCGGTGTTCTTCGGCGAGAATTTCGTCGTCACCTTTCAGGAGCGCGAGGGCGACCCGTTCGATCCAGTGCGCAAGCGCATCGCGGCTCCCATGCCCAACCGGCTGCGCTCGCGCGGCGCCGACTATCTCGCCTATGCGCTGATCGACGCCATCGTCGACAGCTATTTCCCGCCGATCGAGACGGTGAGCGATTTGGTCGACGGCATCGAAGACCAGATGCTCAGCACGCCCCACAAGCACCAGATGCGGCAGTTGCACGAATTGCGGCGCGACGCCAATGTGCTGAAGGGCGTGCTGTGGCCGATGCGCGACGCGCTGGCGACGCTGATCCGCAACGACGTGCTCTTCGTGAAGGCCGAGACCAAGATATTCTTCAACGACACGCTCGACCATGCGCTGCGGCTGATCGAGCTGGTCGAGACCCAGCGCGACATGCTGACCGGCTTGATCGAAATGCATCTGTCGCTGACCCAGGCACGCACCAACGACGTCATCTCCTATCTGACCATCGTCTCGGTGATCTTCATGCCGCTCACCTTCCTCGTCGGTGTCTGGGGCATGAACTTCGACCCGGATAGCTCGCCCTGGAACATGCCGGAGCTGAAGGCCTACTACGGCTACCCGGCGGCACTTTTGTTCATGCTGGTCGTTGCTGTCGGGCTCGTCGCCTTCTTCAAATGGAAGAAGTGGCTGTAGCAGCAGAACCCTCTGTTTTTGCGGCAGGACATGCGACAAGCCGGCTTGACAATTAGGCTGGTGTTTTGCGGGAAATTGCACTATATGCGCGGCAGCTTCGCGCCCTGACGCGTTGCTTGCACCGGCCCCTGCTGGACGACATCCCGGCTGAGGGCGTCCCGTTTCCTCGAACAGATAAGGAAAAACACGATGTCGATTACTGCCGATCGCAAAAAAGAACTGATGGCCGAATTCGCGACCGCGAAGGGCGATACCGGGTCCCCGGAAGTCCAGGTTGCCATCCTTTCCGAGCGCATCAAGAACCTGACGGAGCACTTCAAGGACCACAAGAAGGATAACCATTCCCGCCGTGGTTTGCTTGCTCTCGTTTCCCAGCGCCGCAGCCTGCTTGATTACCTCAAGCGCAAGGATGACACGCGCTATCAGACGCTGATCGACAAGCTCGGTCTCCGTCGCTGACGAATTGACCGGCGGGCTCTCTGCGGAGAGCCCGCCGGTCGCGCATTGGCGGACCGGTCGCTCCGGTGCCCGATGGTGGAGTGGAGCGCGCCGCGCGCTCTCGAAATTCGCATTCGCGCATGGCGCGTCTCGGAAACAGGGGTTTCCGGCGTCGTGCGCAAAAGGCCGGCCGACCGGTCGGCCAGACCCGGTTCCGGAAGCGCAAAGGGCCGTTCGGAACCGCCCATGGACGGTCATGGGGCAGGATTGCAGGATGCTCGCTCGGCAATCGCCACCTGTCGAGCTTCCCGTTGTCTTGCCCGTGGCTGCCCGAAGGAAGCCAGGGAAGGGATGCTCCGCGACCGTTGAGACGGCGCGGCCCTTTCCGCACATGAAGGACAAGATATGTTCAATCAACACAAAGTGGAAATCGAATGGGGCGGCCGTCCGCTCATCCTGGAAACCGGCAAGATCGCTCGCCAGGCTGACGGCGCGGTGCTCGCCACCTACGGCGAGACCGTGGTTCTCGCCACCGTCGTTTCGATGAAGGAGCCGAAGCCCGGCCTCGATTTCTTCCCGCTCACCGTCAACTACCAGGAAAAGACCTATGCCGCCGGCAAGATTCCCGGCGGCTACTTCAAGCGCGAGGGCCGTCCGAGCGAGAAGGAAACGCTGGTTTCCCGCCTGATCGACCGCCCGATCCGTCCGCTGTTTGCTGACGGCTACAAGAACGACACCCAGATCGTCGTCACCGTCGTCCAGCACGATCTCGAGAACGATCCGGACATCCTGTCGATCGTCGCTACCTCGGCCGCGCTCACGCTGTCCGGCGTGCCCTTCATGGGCCCGATCGGCGGCGCCCGCGTCGGCTACATCAACGGCGAGTATGTGCTCAATCCGCATATCGACGAGATGGAGGAATCGAGGCTCGACCTCGTCGTCGCCGGCACCGCCGACGCCGTGCTGATGGTCGAATCCGAGGCCAAGGAGCTCAGCGAGGAGCTCATGCTCGGCGCCGTCGTGTTCGGTCACAAGAGCTTCCAGCCGGTGATCGACGCCATCATCAAGCTGGCCGAGGTCGCCGCCAAGGATCCGCGCGACTTCACCGCGCCGGACCATTCGCAGCTCGAAGGCGAGATGCTGAAGGTTGTCGGCGACGAACTTCGCGACGCCTACAAGATCATCGAGAAGCAGTCCCGCTACGCGGCCGTCGACGCCGTCAAGGCGAAGGTCAAGGCCGCGTTCACGCCGGCCGAAGGCGAGGATCCGAAATACTCCTCGGAGCAGATCGCAAGCGTCTTCAAGGAGCTCCAGGCCAAGGTCGTACGCTGGAACATCCTGGACACCGGCTCGCGCATCGACGGCCGCGACCTGAAGACCGTGCGCAAGATCGTCGCCGAAGTCGGCGTCCTGCCGCGTACCCATGGTTCGGCGCTGTTCACCCGCGGCGAGACTCAGGCGCTGGTCGTCGCCACGCTCGGCACCGGCGAGGATGAGCAGTTCGTCGATTCGCTGACCGGCATGTACAAGGAGAAGTTCCTCCTCCACTACAACTTCCCGCCCTATTCGGTTGGCGAAACCGGCCGCATGGGCTCGCCGGGCCGGCGCGAGATCGGCCACGGCAAGCTTGCCTGGCGCGCGATCCACCCGATGCTGCCTTCGGCGGACCAGTTCCCCTACACGCTGCGCGTCGTCTCGGAGATCACCGAGTCGAACGGCTCGTCCTCGATGGCGACCGTCTGCGGCACCTCGCTGGCGCTGATGGATACCGGCGTTCCGATCGCCAAACCCGTGGCCGGCATCGCCATGGGCCTGATCAAGGAAGGCGAGCGCTTCGCGGTGCTCTCCGACATCCTTGGCGACGAGGACCATCTCGGCGACATGGACTTCAAGGTCGCCGGCACCGCCAACGGCGTTACCTCGCTGCAGATGGACATCAAGATCGATGGCATCACCGAGGAGATCATGGGCATCGCGCTCGGCCAGGCCAAGGAAGGCCGGCTGCACATCCTGGGCGAGATGGCGCATGCCATCTCTTCCTCGCGCGCCGAGCTCGGCGAATTCGCGCCGCGCATCGAGGTCATGCACATCCCGACCGACAAGATCCGCGACGTCATCGGCTCCGGCGGCAAGGTGATCCGCGAGATCGTCGAGAAGACCGGCGCCAAGATCAACATCGAGGATGACGGCACGGTCAAGATCGCGTCGGCCAACGCCAAGGAGATCGAGGCGGCGAAGAAGTGGATCCACACCATCGTGGCCGAGCCGGAAGTCGGCGAGATCTATGAAGGTACCGTCGTCAAGACGGCCGACTTCGGCGCCTTCGTCAACTTCTTCGGCCCGCGCGACGGCCTCGTCCACATCTCGCAGCTCGCCAATGAGCGCGTCGCCAAGACCTCCGACGTCGTCAAGGAAGGCGACAAGGTTTGGGTCAAGCTGATGGGCTTCGACGAGCGCGGCAAGGTGCGCCTGTCGATGAAGGTCGTCGACCAGGCGACCGGCAAGGAAATCGTTCAGGAAAAGAAGAAGCCGGAAGGCGAGGAAGACGCCGCCTGATCGGCCTGACCGCATGATTGAGACGGGCGCGCTGCAAGGTCGCGCCCGTTTCTATTTCAAGCGCCCTTCAAGGGTAGGTGAATGGCCGCTGAGCCGCTGAAGACGCTGTTCTATCCATTTGAGGCCGAAGCGCTGCCTTGGCCGCGAAGCGATGCCCGCATCCTGTTTCTTGGCGCTGAGCCTGGTTTCCGTTTGCCCGGCGGCGTCGCTGCGGCGCTGCATCTCGTGCAAGGCTTTCGGCCGCATTTTCGTGCTCTGCAGGCAGCCGGCTATTCGGTCACGCCGAGGGCGGAAGGCTCGGCCTTCGATGCTGCCCTTGTGCTGGCCGGCCGGCATCGCGGCCAGAACGAGCTGCGCATCGCCGAAGCCATCGAGCGCGTCGCGCCCGGCGGATTGATCGTCGTCGCCGGCGGCAAGGAAGACGGCATCGATAGCCTGCGCAAGCGCGTGGGCGCGCTGGCGCCGCTCGAAGCCCACCTGCCGAAGCATCACGGCGTCGCCTTCTGGTTCCGCCAGGCCGGCATGGATGCGGCCCGGGCGCTTCGCGCCGCCAACCCTAATCTGATCGTCGAAGGCCGCTTCCGCACCGCGCCCGGCATGTTCTCCTTCGATCGGGTCGACGCAGGATCGAAGCTTCTGCTGGACAGCCTGCCGCAGGGGCTTGCGGGCAATGTCGCCGATTTCTGTGCCGGCTGGGGCTATCTGGCGGCCGAAGTGATGGAACGCTCGACAGGGCTGTCCGGTCTCGACCTCTACGAAGCGGATTTCGAGGCCCTGCAGGCGGCAAAGGCCAATATCCGCGCAACCGCAGTCGAGCCGCGCTTCTTCTGGACCGATCTGCTGACCGAAACGGTCGAGCGAGGTTACGACGCGATCGTCATGAACCCGCCCTTCCACAGCGGCAGGGCTGCCGACCCGGGCATCGGCGCTGGCATGATCCGCGCGGCGTCGAAGGCGCTGAAACCAGGCGGACGCCTGTTCATGGTGGCGAACCGGCAGTTGCCCTACGAACAGGTGCTGGCGGGAGCCTTCTCCAGTCACGCCGAGGTCGCGCGCGATGGCATGTTCAAGGTGTTTTCGGCGCGGCGTTAAAAGCAATTCCAGGTAAAGCGTGAGACGGTTTTCCGTCCCCGTGATTGCTCCAGGAAAAGAACGCAGCGCCCTACTGCAGGCTGACGAGGCGTGCCGGCTCGCGCCTGGCATGAACAGGGCGCAACGCGCCGAGCTCGATCTCGAGCGGCGCGGGGCGGCCGAACAGATAACCCTGCACGACCTCGCAACCGGCGGCTCTCAGCAGCGTCGCCTGGTTCTCGGTCTCGACGCCTTCGGCGATGATGCCGACGCCGAGCGCCCGCGATAGCCCGACGATGGTCGAGACGACAGCGCCCGAGCTGGAATCGGTATCGATGCGGCTAACGAAGGAGCGGTCGATCTTCAGCTTGCCGAACGAGAAGTCGATCAGATAGCTCAGGTTGGAATAGCCGGTGCCGAAATCGTCGACGGCGACCGAGATGCCCATCTCGGCGAGTTGCCGCAGGATGACGGCCGCGCGGTCGCGGTCCTGCATCATCGCCGTTTCGGTGACTTCGAGTTCCAGCCGCGACGGCTTGATGCCGGTCGATGCCATGGTCTGGCGCACGATGCCGACGAAGTCCCTGGTCATGAACTGGACCGGCGAGATGTTGACGGCGACGAAGCAATCCTCCGGCAGGTACTGGGCGTCGCTGCAAGCCTTGCGCAGCACCCATTCGCCGATCGGGTTGATCATGCCGGTTTCCTCGGCGATCGGAATGAATTCCATCGGCGGAATCATGCCGCGTTCCGGATGCTTCCACCGGATCAGCGCTTCATAGCCGACGACGCGGCCGCCCTGGAGGTCGAATTGCGGCTGGTAGTGGAGGCTGAAGTCGCCGCGGTCGAAGGCGGCTTTCAGCTCCGATTCAATCCATTGCCGGTGGTCCGCAACGCGGCCCATGTCGGCGTGGAAGACTGACCAGTTGCCGATGCCGCTTGCGCGCGCATTCTGCAGCGCCAGGTTTGAGCGGCGAAGGATGAGCACCGGATCGACGCCGTCCTTCGGCATCGCCACGATGCCGACGGACATGCTGACCGACTGCAGATGCGTCTGGAGCTGGTAGGGCTCCATCATGCGGTTGATGAATGTTTCGAGGAACCGTTCGAGATATCCCCGGATCTCACGGTCCGGCAAGAGCACGGCGAATTCGCCGGCGCCGAGCCGCCCGATCACGGCATCCTCCGGCATGCTCTCCTTCAGCCTTTTGGTGAAGGCGCGGATCAGCTCGTCGCCATGACTGTAGCCGATGGCGTCGTTGATCTGCTTGAAGCGGTCGATGTCGATATCGATCAGATAGACCGGTTCGCCGGTCTCCAGCGTTTCCGCTGCCGCCGCCGCGACCTTTCCAACGATCGCCTGGCGCGTCAGCAGGCCGGTCATCTTGTCGAAATGGGTTTCCTTGAAGACGTATTCGGCCGATTCATCGATTCCTGCGAAGAAGGACATCGCGGCGCCGCCGGCGGAAAGGGCACAGAGCGCGGCGATGATACTCGCCATCGTTCCGGCAGACATGCCGGCCAGGCCGTCGCCGAAGCCGAAGCGCAACCCCCAGAGTCCGAGGATAAAACTGCCCATGGCCGAGCTGGCGATGGTGATCAGCCGGAACAGCGGTGTTCGCTTCGGGTTGCTGACTGCAGACATGCAAGGTCCCTGAACTACAGGGCCGTTTAGCGGATACCTCCTTAAGATGGGTTTCCGCCAATGCCTCCAATTTTACTGGAAGGTGCTTTTTTCGTTAGCGAATTATTCGCGGGGGCCGTCGTTCTGCTTCAGTTCCTCTAGCGTCGGCATGGAGACGATGTGATAGCCGGAATCGACATAGTGGATCTCGCCTGTGACCCCCGAAGACAGATCGGACAGCAGATAGAGCGCCGAGCCGCCGACCTCGTCGATGGTGACGGTGCGCCGCAGCGGCGAGTTGCGCTGCTGATAGGAGAACATGTGGCGTGCGTCGGATACGCCGGAGCCGGCGAGCGTCCGCACCGGTCCTGCCGAGATGCCGTTCACCCGAATGCCGCGCGGGCCGTAATCATTGGCGAGATAGCGCACGCTTGCCTCCAGTCCGGCCTTGGCGACGCCCATGACATTGTAGTTCGGCATGACCCGCACCGACCCGGCATAGGTCAGCGTGATCATCGAGCCGCCATTCGTCATCAGCGCGGCGGCATTGCGGGCGATCTCTGTAAAGGAATAGCAGGAGATCACCATGGTGCGGACGAAGTTGTCGCGGCTGGTGTCGGCGTAGAGGCCCTTGAGCTCGTTCTTGTCGGAGAAGCCGATGGCGTGAACGACGAAATCCAGGCCGCCCCAAACTTCGCGAAGCGTCTGGAAGGTTGCGGTGACCGAGGCGCTGTCCTCGACGTCGCAAGGCACGACCAGCGAGGCACCGAGCTTCTCTGCCAGCGGCTTGACCCGCCGCCCGAAGGCGTCACCCTGATAGGTGAAGGCAAGCTCCGCCCCGTGCTCGGACAGTTTCTTGGCGATGCCCCAGGCGATCGAATGATCGTTGGCGACCCCCATGACAAGCCCGCGCTTGCCCTTCATCAACCCTTCCATAAAAGGCAATCCTTATGCGGAATAGCGCTGGAAAATCAGCGTTGCGTTGGTGCCACCGAAACCGAAGGAATTGGACAGGACGGTGTCGATCTTGGCGTTGTCGATGCGCTTGCGCACGATCGGCATGCCCTCGAATTCGGGGTCGAGCTCCTCGATATGGGCGCTCTCGCCGATGAAGCCGCCCTGCATCATCAGGATGGAGTAGATCGATTCCTGGACGCCGGCGGCGCCGAGCGAATGGCCGGTCAGCGACTTGGTCGAGGTGATATACGGCATCTGGTCGCCGAACACCTCGCGGATGGCGCCCATTTCCTTGGAATCGCCGACCGGCGTCGATGTGCCGTGCGTGTTGATGTAGTCGACCGGCGTCGAGACGGTTGCAAGGGCTTGCCGCATGCAGCGCACGGCGCCTTCGCCGGACGGCGCCACCATGTCGTAGCCGTCGGAGGTCGCGCCGTAGCCGACGATCTCGGCGTAGATCTTGGCGCCGCGTGCCTTGGCGTGCTCCAGCTCTTCCAGCACCAGAACGCCCGCGCCGCCGGCGATGACGAAGCCGTCGCGGTTGACATCATAGGCGCGCGAAGCGGCCGATGCCTTGTCGTTGAATTTCGACGACATGGCGCCCATGGCGTCGAACAGGTCCGACATCGTCCAGTCGAGATCCTCGTGGCCGCCGGCGAACATCATATCCTGCTTGCCCCACTGGATCAGCTCACAGGCATTGCCGATGCAGTGCGCGGAGGTCGAGCAGGCGGACGAGATCGAGTAATTCACGCCGTGGATCTTGAACCAGGTCGCCAAGGTGGCCGAAGCGGTCGACGACATCGCCTTCGGCACCGCGAACGGACCGATACGCTTCGGGCTGCTGTTCTTGAGCGTCGTTTCAGCGGCTTCCACGATGGTCCTGGTCGACGGTCCGCCGGAGCCCATGACGATGCCGGTCCTCTCATTGGTGATGTCGCTCTCGCCGAGCCCGGCGTCCGCGATCGCCTGATCCATGGCGACATGGTTCCAGGCCGCGCCTTGGCTCAGGAAACGCATTGCGCGGCGGTCGATCATCGCCGACGGATCGAGCGTCGGCGCGCCCCACACCTGGCAGCGAAAACCGTGCTCAGCGAAGGAATTGGAAAAGCTGATGCCGGACTTGGCATCGTAAAGTGAGGCCTGCACCTCATTGGCGTTGTTGCCGATCGACGACACAATGCCGAGGCCTGTCACTACGACGCGTCTCATTCGCAACTCCTTCCGGCGTAGTTTGGCGAAAACCTAATTGGTTTCCGCCTTCGATCATACGCAAAATAAACTGCCGCGGCGTCCTTGCGCATCGGTCGGACACGCCAGGCCCCGTGGCGATGGCGATCAGGCGGCGGACTGCTTGGACAGGCCCACCTTCAGATCCGTTGCCGCGTATATGGGTTCGCCATCCGCCTTGAGCCAGCCATCGGCGATGCCGAGCACGAGGCGGCCGCGCATCACGCGCTTGAAGTCGACGCCATATTCGACCTTCTTGACCGATGGCGTCACCATGCCCTTGAACTTCACCTCGCCGGTCGACAGCGCCATGCCCTTGCCGGGTTCACCGAGCCAGCCGAGATAGAAGCCGGTCAATTGCCACATGGCGTCGAGGCCGAGGCAACCCGGCATGATCGGATTGCCGATGAAATGGCAGGCGAAGAACCAAAGATCCGGCTTGATGTCGAACTCGGCACGGATGAAGCCCTTGTCGAAGGCGCCGCCGGTCTCGCTGATCTCGGTGATGCGGTCGAACATCAGCATCGGCGGGTAGGGCAGCTGGGGGTTTCCCGGTCCGAACAGCTCGCCGCGGGCGCAGGCAAGCAGTTCCTCGTAGTCGTAGCTGGACTTTTGACCCGCCATTAATTCCGTCCCCGTTCTCGTTCCGGGCGGCAGGGCGCCCATGTCGTTGGTTTCCTAACACACTCTGTTTGTGGCCGGAAACCGGCGTTTGCGCTTAACCCGTGCGCCTGCCTGGGTCAATGCGCGCTATTGATCGCATTTGGGCGACAGAATATATGTCGGGTGGTGTCCAGTTTTTGGCATTGACCTCTTTTTGCCATTCTGGACCGGTCTATGGGGCTTGCAAGCTTAAACGGGATAGATGGATTCGGGCTGCCGGAAGGAAAATGTCGCTGTGGACAAGCGGGTTCGCGAAGCCGGCCTGAGGCCGACGCGCCAGCGCATTGCGCTGGCCGACCTGCTTTTCGCCAAGGGCGACCGTCACCTTTCGGCCGAAGAATTGCATGAAGAGGCGATCGCCGCCGGTGTGCCGGTTTCGCTGGCCACCGTCTACAATGCCCTTCATCAATTCACCCAGGCCGGCATGCTGCGCATCCTCGCCGTCGAAGGGTCGAAGACCTATTTCGACACCAACACTTCCGATCACCACCACTTCTATGTCGAGGGCGAGAACCGGATCTTCGATATCGCCAGCGGCCCGGTGAGCGTCTCCAACCTGCCGGAGCCTCCGGAAGGCATGGAGATCGCCAACGTCGATATCGTGGTGAGGCTGCGCCCCAAGCGCCGCGACTGATCTGCCCGCGATGAGGCCCGTCGACCTGGCGATACGGCTCGAAGACCATGATCGCGAAAAGTCGGAACCGGTTTTGCTACGCTGACCTACGGTTTGGATCAGATCATGGTCCAGACAAAATAGATCAGTTCTTGACCTTTTCGCCCGGGTAGGCGCCCCAGACCTGCGACTGGGCGACCCAGCCGGTATGACCGTCGAAGGTCATCTCGCACCACTGACCGTCGCACTTCTTGATCGAGCCCATCACGCCTGGCTCGAGGATGGCGACAACGGCGGCGTCCTTGTCGGGATCGTCGAGCAGATTGATTCGGCCGCCCTTGCCGCGCTGCCAGGGGGCGACGATCGCGGTGCGGCGGCCCGAAAGCAGCGACTGGTTGATCCAGCCTTCGGAGCCGTCGGCGTCGCGCACGCGGCGCCAGGTGTCGAATTCCTGGATGATTTCCATCGGCAGTCCGGCCTTCATGTACATCCAGTCGACGGAATAGTTGGCGCCCGGACCGACGCGCGAATTGACGCGTCCGGATTTCAGGCTGACGAAGCGCGGCAGCGGCAGGCCGCTCGGCCCCAGCGTCACGGTCTGCGCCGACGTGGCCGCGCCTTGCGCGGATGTCTGCGGCACCCAAAGCAGAGTGCCGAGAACGGCTGCGCTGAAAGCCAGGCGGAGCGAGGCGAAACCAGACACGTTCATTCCTTTCGGCGCCGGTCCGTGGGAGGAGCGCCCCTTTTTCTTTGTCTTCGGCGGCACCGCTTGTTACAGGAGTGGGCTGATACCGCGACTGGCTTCAAGTTTCGCTTGTCTTGGTTAAAGAGGTCTCAACGAGATCGGTTTCGAGGAAGCTTCGGGGAAACAATGGCAGGCAAAAAACGGCCCCTCGTCGTCATCACGCGCAAGCTGCCCGATCCGGTGGAGACCCGCATGCGCGAACTGTTCGATGCGCGCCTCAACGTCGAGGACCGGCCGATGACCCAGCCTGAGCTGGTTGCGGCGGTCAAGGAAGCCGACGTGCTGGTCCCGACCATCACCGACCACATCGATGCCGCGCTGATCGCCCAGGCCGGCGAGAACCTCAAGCTGATTGCCAATTTCGGCAACGGCGTCGACAAGATTGACGTCTCGGCGGCGGCCAAGAAGGGCATCACCGTCACCAACACGCCGAACGTGCTCACCGAAGACACCGCCGACATGACCATGGCGCTGATGCTCGCCGTGCCGCGCAGGCTGGCCGAAGGCGCCAACGTGCTCACCGGCGAGAAGAAATGGGCCGGCTGGTCCCCGACC
>NZ_RZSF01000101.1:0-19601 GCF_004023325.1 Mesorhizobium sp. M1A.F.Ca.ET.072.01.1.1
GATACATTTGTCGAGCTGCCAATCTCCCCCCTTGCGGGGGAGATGTCCGGCAGGACAGAGGGGGGCGCGAAGGAACGCAAGGCCTGCAAGCTCGATTAAATTTCAGTCGCGCCGCTCACCCGCCCTGCTTGGTGCTCGTGCCGAAATCCACTTTCGGCACCTGCATCTTGTCTTCCTCGACGGTGAAGTTCGCAAACGGCTCATTGCCGCGGAACCAGAATGTCGCCCACAGCACCGACGGGAAGGTCCTCAGCGTCAGATTGTACTCCCTGACCGCCTGGATGTAGTCGCGACGCGCCACCGCGATGCGGTTCTCGGTGCCCTCGAGCTGCGCCTGCAGCGCGAGGAAATTCTGGTTGGCCTTGAGGTCGGGATAGTTTTCCGAGACCGCGATCAACCGCGACAGCGCGCCCGTCAGCCCGGCCTGGGCATCCTGGAATCTTTTGAGGGCTTCCGGATCCTTCAGCGTCTCCGGCGTCACCGTGATCTGCGTCGCCTTGGCGCGCGCCTGGACCACCGCGTCGAGCGTGTCCTTCTCGTGCGAGGCGTAGCCCTTCACCGTCTCGACCAGGTTGGGGATCAGGTCGGCGCGGCGCTGATACTGATTGAGCACCTCGCTCCAGGCTGCCCTGGCATTCTCCTCCGCCGTCGGGATGGTGTTGTAGCCGCAGCCGGCAAGCAGCGGCAGCACGAAGGCCATCATCAGCAAGGCCGGCAAATTGCGGAAAGCGGAGGGTAGAAGAAGGCGCTCGGCGAACATGATTGGTCCCCTCGACAGAAGTTGTGATGCGAAGCATTACCACAATCCGTGCGCAAGAAAATGACCCGGTGATGACGCAGCCTTGGTCCGGCCGCTCGCCCCCTGTGAATACGCGACCGAACAGGCTAAGCTCCGGGCCGGAAAGGACATTTGCCATGGCCGAGCGCCGGGACGACGAGAATGAATCGCGCCGCATCCTTGAGCGCGTGGCGCGCGAAACGACGCCGGGCGGCGCTTCCTTCGTCGCCCGCACCGCGAAGGACGCACGCGACCACGTGACCGCGGCCGATGCCGACCGCTCCGATCCGATCGAAGTTTGGGGCACCCGCATTGGCCGAACGCTCGGCCTCATCATCGCCATTGGGCTGTTGGTCTGGCTGGTGTATGCCGCCACGCAGGGTGGCTAGGAACCGAATTTCATGATTGCTGAAAAAACCGACGCGCCGCGCGCGGTCATCGTCATCTCCAGCCATGTCGCCCGCGGCTCGGTCGGCAACCGCGCCGCGGTGTTCGCGCTGGAGACGCTGGGGTTTCCGGTCTGGGCGGTGCCGACCGTGATCCTACCCTGGCACCCAGGCCACAGCCGCGCCACCCGCATCGTGCCGCCGCTCGATCAGTTCAAGGCGCTGATGGCCGACCTCGAGCGCGCGCCGTGGCTGGGCGAGGTGAGCGCGGTGCTCTCGGGCTATCTCGGTGAGGCCGGCCAGGCGGAGGCCGTCGCTTCGCTGGTTGCGGCCGTCAAGGCGAGGACGCCGGATGCCCTTTATGTCTGCGACCCGGTGATGGGCGATTCGGGTGGCCTTTATGTGCCGGAGCCGACGGCCGTCGCGCTGCGCGACAGGCTGATGCCGATCGCCGACATCGCCACGCCCAACCGCTACGAGCTCGAATGGATGGCCGGCGCGCCGCTGCCCGACATCAAATCGGTGACGGGGGCCGCCCTGCACGCCGGTCCCTCCACCATGCTGGTCACCTCGGCACCCTCGATGATGGCGGGCGGCACCGGTAACTTCCTCCTCGACGACCGACAGGCGCTGCTTGCCGAGCACCGCCTGATCGAGAAGCCGCCGAACGGGTTGGGCGACCTGACGGCCGCCGTCTATCTCGCCCGCATCCTTTCCGGCCAGCCGCCGGCGAAGGCGCTGCAGTCGACCACGGCCGCCGTCTACGAGATCCTGGCGCGCACGGCGAAACGCGGCGGCGACGAGCTGCAGCTCGAGACGGACGCGCAGAGCCTGTCGCATCCGATGGCGATGGTGCAGCTTCGCCATCTCCTTCACCCCGGGCGGGACAAGCGGGCGTGACGCCAGGCGGCGGCGTGCTGGCCGGGGTCGACGGCTGCAAGGCCGGGTGGATCGCCGTCCATCGCGAGCCTGGCGCGCCGCCATCGGCGTCGGTCTTCGCGACTTTCGAGGCTCTGCTACACGCCCTGCCCGACGCCACGATCGCCGTCGACATGCCGATCGGCCTGCCTGATTTTTCCAGCCGCGGCGGTCGCGGGCCGGAGGCGCTGGTGCGGCCGCTGCTCGGAGCACGGCAGTCGAGCATCTTTGCCATACCATCGCGCGCAGCGCTCTACGCCGATACCGGCAACTTCACCACGGTCGAAGCCTGGTATGCCGCGCACCGGCGGGCGAGCGAGGTGGCGATGACGACTTCCAGTCCGCCGCGCGGCGTTTCCATCCAGGCCTTCGGTATTTTTTCGAAGATTCGCGAGATCGACCAGCTGTTGATCGCGCGACCGGATTTGCGCGGCCGCATCTTCGAATCGCACCCGGAAGTCGCCTTCTGCCGGCTGAACGGCGGCACCGCGATGATCCTGCCCAAGAAGATCAAGGGCACTATCAACCCGGCCGGCATGGAGGAGCGCAAGGCGCTGCTTTGCCGGCAAGGCTACGACAAGACCTTCCTCGACCAGGCGCCGCCGAAGGGTGCCGCCGGCGACGACTTCCTCGACGCGGCCGCCATGATGTTGATCGCCGGCCGCATCGCCAGCGGCGAGGCGCGGCCCTCGCCCGATCCGCCGCTGACCGACCGCTTCGGCATTCAGGTCGCCATCTGGGCATGACCGGTCGGAGCGGCCGGCATGCGTTTGCGATGCCGCCATCCGCAATTCGGCATTGCCCGCGACCGGCTTTTGCCGCTAGAGGCTTTTTCGATCGCAACGAGCTGCCGCCCCAAACCCGGAAAGGCGCCCATGCCCCATCTCCCCGAACATCTGCTGACCGGCTATCGCAACTTCATGAGCGGCCGCTATCCCGCCGAAAGCGACCGCTACCGCTCGCTGGCGCGCGAGGGCCAGGCGCCCGAGACCATGATCGTCGCCTGCTGCGATTCCCGCTCGGCCCCCGAAGCGATCTTCGATGCCGGGCCGGGCGAGCTCTTCGTGCTGCGCAATGTCGGCAATCTCGTGCCGCCCTATGAGCCGGACGGCGAGTTCCACTCGACCTCTGCTGCGCTCGAGTTCGCCGTGCAGAGCCTGAAGGTGAAGAACATCGTGGTGATGGGCCATGGCCGCTGCGGCGGCATCCGCGCCGCGCTCGATACCAATTTTGCGCCGCTGTCGCCTGGCGATTTCATCGGCAAATGGATGAGCCTGATCGCGCCGGCTGCCGAGACCGTCTCGTCCAGCACCTTCATGACGGCGACCGAGCGGCAGACGGCGCTGGAGCGCATCTCGATCCGCTATTCGATCGCCAATCTAAGGACATTCCCCTGCGTTTCGATCCTCGAGGGCAAGGGCAAGCTTACCCTGCACGGCGCCTGGTTCGACATCTCGACCGGCGAGCTCTGGGTGATGAACAAGGAGACCGGCGATTTCGAGCGGCCGGAGCTTTGATGGAGGGCTGATGGAGCGGATCTGGTGTAGGTTTCTCCTTGCGGCAGCGCTGCTGCTGTCCGCGACGATCAGCGCCAGCGCCGATGACAGCGCCGTCATCGATCGTTGGTATTCGGCACTCCTGGTCGCCGACCGCACCGAACTGTCTGAATTGCTTTCTGAAGAGGTGCACATGAAGCTCGACGATGTCGGCGTCGTCCAGGACAAGCAGGAATTCCTCGCGTCGATCGACGAATGGCAAGGCGCGGTTGCCGGCGCCGCCATCCGCCATCGCATCGAGAAGAGCGAAAAGGGCGAGACCACGGTGCTCGCCTGCTACGATTTCCCCGAGAACGACACGCTGATGCGCGAGACCTTCACCGTCGTCGGCGGCCGCATCACCGCCAGCACCCAGACGGCGGTCGCGCAGGACTGCAGCGCCTACTGATCCTGTTGTTGCGAGGTGCCGAGCACCGCCCTACATCGGGATAACCCGCCTGCATTCAGCCCCACCAAAAGCGCCTATGGATTTGCCCATGTCAAAGACCGTCGACCTCGCCGCCCATCCGCTGACGCTTTGGCAAGGCCCGCTCGGTCTGCCCGATTTCACCCGCATCGGCGACAATGATTTCGGGCCGGTCTTCGACGCGGCGCTGGCAGCGCACCAGGCTGAGATCGACGCGATCGCCGGCAACAGCGAGGCGGCAACGATCGAAAACACGCTGGCTGCACTTGAGCTCGCCGGCGAGCCGCTCGACCATGTCTCATCGATCTTCTGGTGTCGGGCCGGCGCCCACACCAACGACACCATCCAGCAGCTGGAGCGCGAGATTTCGCCCAAGATGTCGCGGCACTTCTCCGCGATCTCGATGAACGAGAAGCTGTTTGCCCGCATCGACGACCTCTACCAGCGCCGCGACAGGCTGAGCCTCGATCCCGAGACGTTGCGTGTGCTGGAAAAGACCTGGAAAGGCTTCGTCCGCTCCGGTGCGAAGCTCGATGCGGAAGGCAAGAAGCGGCTGGCGGCAATCAACGAGGAACTCTCCTCGCTCGGCACCAAATTCGGCCAGAATGTGCTGGCCGACGAACGCGACTGGGCGCTGTTCCTCGACGAGGCTGATCTCGTCGGCCTGCCGGATTTCTTGAAGAGCTCGATGGCCGAGGCGGCCGAGATGCGTGGCCAGAAAGGTCGCTATGCGGTGACGCTGTCGCGCTCGATCTACGAGCCGTTCTCGACCTTCTCGGAGCGCCGCGACCTGCGCGAGATCGCCTTCCGCGCCTTCATCATGCGCGGCCAGAATGGCGGCGCAAGCGACAATACACATGTGGTGCGCGACATGCTGAAGCTGCGCGCCGAGAAGGCGAGGCTGCTCGGCTATGAGTCTTTCGCGGCGCTTAAGCTCGACGACACGATGGCGAAGACGCCGAAGGCGGTGCACAACCTGCTCGATCCGGTCTGGGAAAAGGCGCTGGAAAAGGCGGCCGCCGATCAGAAGCAGCTGGAGCGGCTGGCCACCGAAGCCGGCAGCAACGAAAAATTCGCGGCTTGGGACTGGCGCTTCTACCAGGAGAAGCTGCGCGCCGAGAAATTCGCCTTCGACGAGGCCGAGCTGAAGCCCTATCTGCAGCTCGAGCGCGTCATCGACGCCTGCTTCGACGTCGCGACCAAGCTGTTCGGCATCAGCTTCGAAGAGAAGAAGGGCATTGCCGCCTGGCATCCCGACGCGCGCGTCTTCGTGGTCAAGAACGCGGACGGCAGCGAGCGCGGCCTGTTTCTGGCGGATTACTTCGCGCGACCCTCGAAACGCTCCGGCGCCTGGATGAGCGCGCTGAAATCCGGCTACAAACTTGGGAAAGGCGCGAAGCCCGTCATCTACAACATCATGAACTTCGCCAAGCCGCCGGCCGGCGAGCAGGCCCTTCTCTCCGTCGACGAAGCAAAGACGCTGTTTCACGAATTCGGTCACGCGCTGCACGGCATGCTGACCGACGTCACCTGGCCGTCGGTCTCCGGCACCTCCGTCAGCCGCGACTTCGTCGAACTGCCCTCGCAGCTCTATGAGCATTGGCTGACGGTGCCGGCGGTGCTGGAAAAGCATGCGCTGCACGTCAAGACCGGCAAGCCGATGCCGAAGGACCTGCTGGACAAGATGCTCGCCGCCCGCACCTTCGGCGCCGGCTTCGCCACGGTCGAGTTCACCGCCTCGGCGCTGATCGACATGGCTTATCACGCAAGGCCGGACGCGCCGGCCGAGCCGCTTCCGTTCGAGGCCGAAACGCTGGAAAAGCTGCATATGCCCGACACCATCGCCATGCGTCACCGCACCCCGCATTTCGGACATATCTTCGCCGGCGAGGGTTATTCAGCCGGCTACTATTCCTACATGTGGTCGGAGGTGCTGGACGCCGATGCCTTTTCCGCCTTCGAGGAAACAGGCGATCCCTTCAACCCGGACCTTGCCGAGCGGCTGAGGAAGAACATCTACGCCGCCGGCGGCTCCAAGGACCCGGAAGAGCTTTACACGGCCTTCCGTGGGAAAATGCCTTCGCCCGAGGCGATGATGGTGAAAAGAGGGTTGGTGTAGCGCCAGCAAATCTCCCCTTGAGGGGGAGATGTCGCCGAAGGCGACAGAGGGGGTCACCTCGACCGCCGCGACGGCTTCAAAAGGTCGGCGCTTCACGCGCCGCAACCCCCTCTGGCCGCTTAGCGGCCATCTCGGGGGGAGATCATCGGCGCCACGGATCCTTCACCCTCGGCCATATCGGTCTCCTCAGCTTCCTGTAATCCGTCACCGCCGGATTGCTGGGATAAGAACTCGGCGCCGCGACATAGATGACCTCGGCGGCGATCGGCGCGAAGCCGGCGTAGAAATGGTTGGTCGACTTGATCAGCAGGATGTCCTTCGACATCGGATCGACGCCGATATTGGAAAAGATGTCCGGCTCGAAGGTCTGCGTGCGGTTGGTGTTGAGGATGACGTCGACCTCGGTGCCCTCGATGCGAACCACCGCGGCCGGCCCGAGCGTCACCCGGCTCGGCCCGAAGCTTTGCCAGCCCTCGCTGACGGCCTTGAGCACCGTGACGCGCGCGTCGATCGGCTCGCCGGCCTGCGGCCCGGCCTTGCCGCCGAAGCGCAGGTCGATGACGGCGCCCTCGCCGGCGGCCTGGCAGAAGGTCACCGCGATCGGATCCCAGATCGTGGCGACGCCGACACTGTCGATCCCGCGCGCCAGCAATTCGGAAAGCACGATGGTGCCGTCGCCCGGCACGCCTCCGCCCGGATTGTCCCAGATATCGGCGATCACCATCGGCTTGTCCTTCTGTGCCGCACGCACGGCAAGCGCCCGCTCGATGCCGGCGGAGGCGGAGAGCATCGTCATCGCCGTCTTTTCGCGCAGCGCATAGAGCTCGCGTCCCAGCGTTTCGGCGAGTTGGTCGCCTTTTTCCTTGTCGTTGTCGGTGACGACCAGGATGCGCGTTCCCATCTCCGGCACGTCGGCGGCCATGAAGCCGTGGATGACCGAGACCGACAGCACGCCGTCCTTGCCGTGCAGCGCTTTGATCTTGTCGACGAAAGAGCGCATCGGCTCGCGGCTGGTGGGCAGCACCTGGATCATGCGGCAATCGAAGGTCGAGATCACCGGCTTGATTTCGCCCCGCGCCGCGGCAAGGCCGAGCTCGACCACATGCTCGCCGCGCTCGTAGAAATCGGTGTGCGGAAATTCGAGGAAATAGGCCATGATGTCGGAGGCCGCGACGCGCTTGGGCGTCAGATGGCTGTGCGGATCGAATTCCGAGGCGATCACCACCTTCGGCCCGACGATTGCGCGCACACGCTCCAGCAGGTCGCCCTCGCAGTCGTCATAACCCTGCGCCACCATCGCGCCGTGCAGGCCGAGGATCACCGCATCGACCGGCAGGGCGGCATTGAGCTGGTCGAGGATCTCGTCGCGCAGCGCCTCAAAAGTCTGCCGCTGCACCAGCCCGCCGGGCTCCGCCCAGGTGGCGGTGCCTTCTATGACGGTCAGGCCTTCGCTGGCCGCACGCCGGCGCAGCGCCACGATCGGCGAGGAGCACAGCGTCGGCGTCTCCGGATGTTTTCCCGGGCCGGCATAGAATGCCATCTCGAACGAGGCCCGGTCGGTCGGCACCGGCGAGAAGGTGTTGGTTTCCGTCGCCAGGGAGGCGGTGAAGATGCGCATCAAAACTCCGTGGACTATTTGTTTTTGGCAATTCCGGACGGAAAACCGCTGCACAGTTTTCCTGGAATTGCCGGGATTGCTATTTCACCGCTCCTAATGCCAGCCCGCGCACCAGGTAGCGCTGCAGCCAGATGAAGAGGATCGCCACCGGCAGCGTTGCCAGCAGCGTGGCCGCCATGACATGGTGCCATTCGATCGTGTAGCGGCCGGCGACCAGCGAGAAAACCTGGATCGGCAGCGTGTAGCTTTCCTGGCTGCGCAGCATGGTGAGCGCCACGACGAACTCGTTCCAGGCGTTGATGAAGGTGAAGATCGCCGTCACAGCGATTGCCGGCAGGCAAAGCGGCAGGAACACTTTGCGCAGCGTCAGCCAGCGGCCGGCGCCTTCCATCCAGGCGGCCTCCTCGAGGTCGCGCGGAATGGTGTCGAAATAGCTCTGCAGCATCCAGACGGTGAAGGCGACGTTGAAGGCCATGTAGATGAAGCCGAGTGCCGTCGTGCTCTCGACCAGCCCCCAGGCGGCCATCAGCCTGAACAGGCCAAGCACCAGCACGATCGGCGAGATCATCTGCGAGATCAGCAGGAACTGGCGGAAGGCGCCATAACCGGCAAAGCGGAAGCGCGACATGGCATAGGCCGCCGGCACCGAGATCAGGATGGCGCCGATCGTCGCCAGCGCCGAGACATAGAGCGAGTTGAGAAGCGCCTGGCCGAAGCCGGTCGCCACCCACATGTCGGCGAAATTCGACCAGCGGAATTCGCTCGGCCACCATGTTGGCGTCAGCACTTCGGTCCGCGGCTTGACCGCGGTGAGGAACATCACCGCGAAGGGGAAGATCGTCACCACGATCAATGGCGCAAGCAGCAGCCAGGCGATGATCGAGCGTTTCAGCTTGCCGTTTCTCATGCGCGTTGCTCCCGCATGGCGAGCCGCACATAGATCATGGTGAAGATGAGCAGGATGACGAACATCACCAGCGACACCGCCGAAGCCTCGCCCAGCTTGCCGATGCGGAAGGCGAGCTTGTAGAGATGGGTGACCAATATGTCGGTGGAGTTCGCCGGCCCGCCCTGCGTCATCACCCAGATGATCGGGAAGGAGTTGAAGACGTAGATCGTGTTGAGCACGATCGCGATGTTGATGAACGGTTTTAGGAGCGGAAAGGTGATCTCGCGGAACTGCTGTAAGGCGGTCGCGCCCTCCAGCGCCGCGGCTTCGTAGAGATCGTCGGGGATCGACGACAGGCCGCCGAGGAAGATCGTGGTGGTGAACGGCACCGTCACCAGAATGCCGATCAGCACCTGCATCGGGAAGGCGGTCTCGGCGCTCGCCAGCCACTGGATGTTCTGGCTGATCAGGCCGAGCTTCATCAGCCCCGAGTTCAGCATGCCGCTTTCGCCGTTGAGCGCCCAGCGCCATACCACCGCCGTCATGGTGAGCGACACCGCCCAGGGCAGCATGATGATGACGCGGGCCAGTCCACGGCCGTAGAAGTCAGTATTGAGGATAATCGCCACCGGGATCGACAAGAGCAGCGCCCCGCCGACCACCAGCACGGTCCATAGGCCGGTGCGCCACAGGGCGGCGACAAAATCGGGATCGGCAGCAAGCGCCCGGAAATTGGCCAGGCCGCTGAAGTCGCGCAGCTGGCCAAAGCGATTCACGTCATGCGTCGAGATCTGCACGAGATCCCAGACGGGCCAGAAGATCACCACCGCCGCCAGCAAAAGGCTGGGAAGCGTCAGTAGATAGGGCACGATACGGCTTTGCATCGGCTGGCTTGCACCGCGTTGCGGGTAGATGGCAGTGGCATTGGTGCTCAAGGCACGTCCCCGCATTCGAATTTCGCTGGCCTGCCGGCTTGGCTGTCGTTCTTCCTGGGCAATTGCATCAGGATTTGCATTCCTCGCCGGCGTTTGCGCCGACATCGATGATTGTCCTTGTCTGAACCGATTGCCCGGTCGTTCTTAAACCGCGCCCGTTCTCCTGGGATTGCCACACCGGACAGATGTGGCGCGCCCCGACGGGTGGGGCGCGCCACGGGCGCAGGGAGATACGCCCTATTTCTTCAGCACGCCGTTGGCCTTGTCTGCCGCCTCCTTCAAGGCGGCCTCCGGCTCGGCACTGCCGAGATAGATCTTCTGCATGGCGTCGGAAGTGATCTGGGCGATTTCTTCCCAGCCCGGGATGACCGGCGCGAAGCGAGCGTCGGGCAACAGCGCGGTGAAGGCGGCGAGGTCGGCGTTGTTGACGTAATACTCCATCTTCGCCTCTTCCTTGTTCACTGGCAGGAAGCCTTCGCCTTGCGTGAACTTGGCGCGCTGCTCCTTGGTGAACAGGAAGTCGAGCAGCTTCCAGGCCTCGTCCTTGTTCTTGGAGTTCTTGAACATGATGATGGAATCGGTGACGCCATAGGTGCCGCGCGCGCCGGTCGGCCCGGCCGGAATGGCGGCGACGCCGTATTTCAGGCTCGGTGCCTCTTCCTTGATCTGGTTGGAGAGGAATGGCGCGGTGATCATCATGCCGACCTTGCCCTGCTTGAACAGGTTCTGCACGTCCTCGCGGTTGTTGGAGGTCACGCCAGGCTCGGTCAGGCCCTCGTCGATCATCGACTTGTAAAGCTTGGCCGCTTCAAGCGCGCCCGGCGTGCTCAAGCCCGACGTGCCGTCCTTGTTGAGGATCTCGGTGCCGAATGACCACATCGCGTAGTAGTAATAGACGTCCGTCTCGATCTCCTTGCCTTGCAGGCCGTAGCCGAAGGCGCCGACCGCCTTGATCTTGCGCGCGTCCTCCTGCAACTCGGTCCAGGTTGCCGGCGGCTTGGCGATGCCGGCCTTCTCGAACAGCTCCTTGTTGTAATACATGGCACGCGCCGAGGCGGCGATCGGCAGGCCATAGGTATGGCCGTTCATGATCGAGGGCTGCAGGAAGGTATCTATGAAGCGGTCCTTGAACTCGGGCTTGATGTAGCTGTCGAGCGGCTCGGCTACTTCTTGCTGCACGAAGTCGATCAGCCAGCGCGTGCCGATGATCGACAGATCGGCATTGGTGCCGGCAGTGATGTCGGTGGTCAGCTTCTGCAGGAGCACGTCCCACGGCACCACTTCATATTTGATGGTGATGCCGGGATTGGCCGCCTCGAACTCCTTCTTCACCTCTTCGAAATAGGGGCCGGTCTTGGCGCTGTATTCGGCGACGGTGACGCGCACCTCGCCCGCATCGGCCGGCGCGGCAAGCGCCAGCATGCTCATTCCGGCCAACAGGCCGACAGTCCATTTCGCAAGGCTCATCTGATCTCCTCCCATGATGCGCATTCGCGCCTGGCCCGGTGGGCACAGGATTTATGTTACTTTCCTACATTATCGATGGTTTTCGGGGAAGCAAGCAGTTTATCATGTTGCTTAATTACATTTCGTTGAGTAGCGTTCTCTCCCTGTCGGAAGTGGCGAGGAGCACTGATCGTGGTGTCGCAGGGCGATTTCGAGGGCAAGACAATTGTCGTCACCGGCGCCGGCGGCGGTCTTGGCTCGGCGATCGTGGCGCTGATGGCCGAGCGCGGCGGCCGCATCGTCGGCTGCGACCAGTCGGCCGAGGCGCTGACCAGCCCGTACATCGCCTCGTGCCACGTTTTCAACCTGCTCGACCGCACCTCGATCGAAGCGGCGATCTCAAGCCTGCTCGACAAGGACGGCGTGCCGGATATCCTTGTCAACAATGCCGGCTGGACGCGCGCCGAGACGCTGAAAGCGTTGACGCCGGACAGAATAGAACAGGAGCTCGACCTCAACCTCGCCGGCGTGATGAGTTTCGCCGATCCGCTGGTCAAGGCGATGGCCGCGAGCGGCTCGGGCAGCGTCGTCTTCATCTCCTCGGTCAACGCCATCGCGCATTTCGGCAATCCGGCCTATGCCGCCGCCAAGGCCGGCATCAACGCTTACGCCAAGTCGATCGCCGTCGAGCTTGGCCGCAGCGGCGTGCGCGCCAACGTCGTCTGCCCTGGCTCGATCCGCACCGCCGCCTGGGATCATCGCCTGGCTAAGGATCCCGAGATCCTCGGCCGGCTGAAACGGCTCTATCCGCTCGGCCGCATCGTCAATGCGTCGGAAGTGGCCGAGGCCGTGGCTTTCCTTGCCTCCGACCGCGCATCCGGCATAACGGGCGCCGTGGTGCCGGTGGACGCCGGACTGACAGCCGGCTACCTGCCTTTCATCGACGACATTTTGGGAGCGTGACCATGACCGATGTCCAGTTTCGCAACCTGTCGAAATCCTTCGGCCAGCATAAAATTCTCGAGGACATCAACCTCGAGATCAAAAGCAGCGAGTTCGTCGTGCTGGTTGGTCCGTCCGGCTGCGGCAAGTCCACGCTCCTGCGCATGCTGGCCGGGCTGGAGACGATCTCCTCCGGTGATCTCGTGATCGGCGGCACTCGTGCCAACGACCTGCCGCCGCAGAAGCGCAACATCGCCATGGTCTTCCAGTCCTATGCCCTGTTCCCGCATCTGAGGGCCGCCGACAATATCGGCTTCGGCCCGAAGATCCGCGGCGAGACGCGTGCCGCGATCGACGACAAGGTGAAGAAAGCGTCCGGCGTGCTCAACCTCTTCTCCTATCTCGACCGCTATCCCAGGCAGTTGTCGGGCGGCCAGCGTCAGCGCGTCGCCATGGGCCGCGCCATCGTGCGTGAGCCCTCCGTCTTTCTGTTCGATGAGCCGCTCTCCAATCTCGACGCGCAGTTGCGCGTGCAGATGCGCACCGAGATCAAGGCGCTGCACCAGCGGCTGAAATCGACCATCGTCTACGTCACCCACGACCAGATCGAGGCCATGACCATGGCCGACCGCATCGTCGTGATGGATCGTGGCCGCATCCAACAGGTCGGACAGCCGCTCGAACTCTACGACCGGCCGGCCAACAAGTTCGTCGCCGGCTTCATCGGCTCGCCGTCGATGAGTTTTGTTTCCGGCGCGCTGAAGACCGCCGACGCCGAGTCCTGGTTCGAGACCAAAGGCGGCGGCCGGCTGGCGCTTGCCGGCAAGACAGCGTCCGGCGGCGACACGGTCGAGGCGGGCATCCGCCCCGAGCATTTCATCATCGGCGCGCGTGACGATGCCATCGCCATCGACGTCGACGTGGTCGAGCCGACCGGCTCGGAGACCCATGTCTATGGCTCGATCGGCGACGACACGGTACGCGCCGTGTTCCGCGACCGGCTGCAGGTGAAGCCGGGTGACCGGCTGCCGGTGAGCGTCGACCCGCGCAACATCCATCTCTTCGACAAGGCGACGGGCCTGCCGCTGTGAGATGAAAGGATGAAGACCCCGGCCGACATCATCACCCGCCTGCAACTGATGTCGCAGGACGGCACCAAATCGGACCGCCGGCTGGCCGGCTTGGTGCTTTCCGATCTCGATTTCGCCTCCAAGGCAGCGATTTCGGAGATTGCCGCGCGTGTCGGGGTCAGCGAGCCGACCGTCACCCGCTTCTGCCGCAATCTCGGCTGCGAGGGCCTGCGCGATTTCAAATTCTATTTGGCGCAGGCGATCGCCATCGGCGGTCAGTACCTGTCGCCGGAACCGCTCAGCCGCGACGCGCGCGAGCAGCGCATCGCTTCCGCCATTACCGAGGCAGCGGTCGCCGCCATCCAGCGCGCCAGCGAAAATCTCGACATGACGACGCTGATGGCTGTCGGCGCCCGCATCGCCGGTTCCGGCAATGTGCTGTGCATCGGCTCCGGCGGCATCTCCTCGATGATGGCGACGGAGATGCAAAATCGGCTGTTCCGGCTGGGCCTCTCGGCGCTCGCCCAGGTCGACGGCCAGTTACAGCGCATGTATGCGGCGGTCGCGACACCGGAGACGACGCTGGTCGCCTTCTCGGTCTCGGGCTATGCCCGCTCGGTCATCGAGGCGGTCGAGGTCGCGCAGCAATATGGCGCAGCCACCGTCGCCATCACCGCGCCCGATTCGGCTTTGGCCAAGGTCGCCGACACGGTCATCCAGCTGCAGTCTTTCGAGGACGGCAATATCTACAAGCCGACCTCGTCGCGCTACGCGCTGCTTGCCATTCTCGACATGATCGCCACCACGGTGGCGGAATCGCGCGGGCCGAAGGTGCTGGAGAACCTGCGCCGCATCAAGCAGAGCGTGAACACGCTGAAGGTCGACGATCCGAAGCTGCCGCTGGGAGACTGAAGCGCCGGCGCTGAACTGCCGATCTCCCCCGAGTAGGAACCCAAGCGGGGGGGAATGTCCGGCAGGACAGAGGCGGGCGCTGGCCCGCCTCGCCTCTCAAGTTTGGATTACCCGGAAAGCGCCTCGACGCGCTTCGCCAGCTCAGCCGCATCACCCCAGATCCGCAGCGTCTTCAGCCGGGACGTGCCTCCGGCCACCACCGAAACCGCCGATCCCGGCACGCCAAGCGCCTTCGCCACCATCCGCTCCAGCGCCGTATTGGCGGCGCCGTTCTCCGGCACCGCGCGCACACGCGCCTTGAGATGGCTGCGCCCGTCGGCGGCCGTCTCAATGCCTTCGATCCGATCCACCGCCGCCTTCGGCGTCAGCCGCACGAAAAGGTCGATGCCGTCGTCGCGCGGACGGAACGGCGAGTCCATGGATCGGCCTTAAGCGACCCAGGAGAAGACCGTGGTGATCAAAAACTGGCGGATGAAGAAGATGATCAAAAGAAGAATGATCGGCGAGATGTCGATGCCGCCAAGATCGGGCATGTAGCGACGGATCGGCCGCAGCGCCGGCTCGGTCAGACGGTAAAGCATATTGCCGACGGTGCCGACAAACTGGTTGCGCGAGTTGACGACGTTGAAGGCATAGAGCCAGGAAAAGATCGCCGAGGCGATGATGATCCACCAGTAGATATCAAGCGCCATGACGATGGTTTGAATAAGGGCGATCATGCCGGTCTCCAAATTGTCGCCGACATGTAGCCATTGCGCGCGGAACCGGCAAGGCCCGGCCGTTTCGGCGCTCGATGCCGGGCAGCCGTTTCGCCTTGACATCAAACCGCCGCGACCGATACAAGCCGATCCGCTGGAACGGGGCTGTAGCTCAGCTGGGAGAGCGCATCGTTCGCAATGATGAGGTCAGGGGTTCGATCCCCCTCAGCTCCACCAGCCGAAAAGCAGGGGCGGGCTCTGGGCCCGCCAGTCGCTCAGTCGTCCCAATCGTCCCAATTGTCTTCATCCTGCCGCGGATAGCTGGGGATGACGCGGACAATCGGCCGCTGGCGCTCGTAGCGCCAGTAATACTCGTCCGACGGCTGCGGCTCGTAGGTGCGATAGATCGGCCGGTAGTGCCGCTCGCGCTTCCAATGCTTGTGCTTCTTGTGCGGGCGCACGCAATAGCCGTCTTCGGTCAGGTACGCGCATGTCACATGCGCCTGCTGCACGAGGCCCTCTCCAGCCGGGATACCGATCATCGGCGCCGCCTGAACCGCGGGCGCCAGCGCCAGCATAGTGCCGGCAAGAGTAAGGACGGACAATTTCATCGACCTCTCCATCGTCTCGAATTGGGCGGCCGAAAGACCTTCGGATTCAGGACGATTTGCGGCGACCAGCATCACTTTTCTTTCCCGCCGCACATATGAGCGTCAGATCATGTTTCCACTTGCATCCTGCGTCCTGGACGCCGGCCTGCTCTGTTTCCAGGTCACGAATTGGCAACGAGAAGCCATCTTCCGCGTCATTCCCACGAAACAGACGGGGCGCATTGGGTTGGGCGTCCCGCCGCCGACGTATCCGCCATCCCAACGGAGGAAGTATCAATGTCGGTGGTGGGAATCCTGCTCCATCTCGGCCGTGCCATCATCCATGCGCACAACAACGCCAAGGTCAGGAACCTGATGGACGCCTCGCCGCCCGAAACCCGCAGAGACATGGGCCGGCAAGTTTCACCCGGCGCCTCCGAAAAAGAGCCCGGCGCCATTCATCCCGGCGGGCGCTAAGGCACTTCCAGGACAAGTGCGAATTGGAGGCGCCGCGTTGCCGGTATTGCCCGATCACCTGGAGACCGCCGTCGCTTTGCGATTGCGCTGTCGCGCATAGGCCTCGCAGGCGTCCACCGTGCTGACGCAGAGCGCATCGATGCTGTTGGGCAAATTGTTGTCGCCGGCATAGGTCACTTCCGCGACACGGCCGCCGAGCATGCGGATCTGCGTGTTGCAATAGCCGCCGGGCGCGACGTTGACGGACCCTCCAACCGCGGGGATAGCGCCCAGGGCCATGGTCGGCACCGCGATGTTGAGGTTGCCGCGCTGCACGCTGCGCTGATAGGTCCAGATCTGGCCGGAAGGTCCCACATCGGCGGTCGCGGTCGGAAAGCCGGCGCACATGCGGACATCGGCCTCGCTGAGGCCGACCATTTCCCGGCGGGCGGCGGCCGTGGTGGCATCCTCTTTCGCGACCCGCGACGTATCGTCGGGGATGACGCAGGACGACAGGATGGAGATGCCTGCCGCAACAAGGGCAAGTTTTCGAATGCGCAAAGATGTCATGCCGTCGGTCGGAGTTGCGTGCCGCCCCAGCGCCTCTTGCCTACCTAGGCAAGCGGGCAAGGGCGTCAACCCGTCGAGGTCCGCGAATTCCGGGCAAAGGCGAGGGCGCCTATCGCTCCATGCGCTCACGTCACCCGCAAATAGCTCGTCATGCCCGTCTTCTGGTGCTCGATGATGTGGCAGTGGAGCAGCCAGTCGCCGGGGTTGTCGGCGACAAAGCCCAGCTGCACCTTCTCGTCGGGCTGGATCAGATAGGTGTCGGAGATAAGCGGCTGGACCGCGCGCGTCGAGGACGACAGCACCTTGAAGCTCATGCCGTGCAGGTGGATCGGGTGCGCGTGCGGCGTCAGGTTTTCCATGTCGATGATGTAGCTTTGGCCGAGTTTCAGCTCGGCCAGCGGCGCGGTCGGGTCCGGCGTGTCGCCCGGCCACGGCACTTTGTTGATCGCCCAGAAACTATAGCCGAGCGACCCACAGATGCTGTCGGCCGCGACATTTTCGGCCGTGGCGCTCAGCGCCAGCGGAATGCGCCTCGCGGCGGCGACGTCCACCTCCGCCACCGGATTGGGCTCGAGCGGGCCGAGATCGCGAAGATCGCGCTTGAGCGATTGGCCGACCGCACGCAGTGTCGCCAGAACCTTTGGCTTCGTGCCCCTGACATCCCGCAGGCTGACGATCGCGCCTTCGTCGTCGGGCATGCGGATGGCAAGCTCCAGCCGTTGTCCGGGCCCGAGCTGCAGGGCGTCGGGCGCAAAGCGCTGCGGCACCGGATTGCCGTCGAGCGCGATGACGGCGGCCTCGGCGCCGTCGACGCGGAAGCCATAGATGCGCGTGACGTCGGTGATGGCGGCCCGCAGCCGCACCAGCCCGCCGGCCGGCGCGTCATATTGCGGCTGGTCGAGCCAGTTGGCCGTGCGCACCGTGCCATAGGTGCCGCTGCGCGCCGCATCGCGCGGCCGGAACTGCGCGATGAACTGGCCGTCATCGCCGAGGCGCCAGTCGCGCAGATTGAGCGCCACTTCGGCATCGAAGGCAGGATCGTTCGGGTTTTCCACCACGATGACGCCGGTCAGCCCATGGCCCATCTGTTCCAGCGTGTTGCAATGCGGGTGATACCAGAAGGTGCCGGCGTCTGGCGGCGCGAAGGCGTAGTCGAAACGATCGCCCTGATACACATAGGGCTGGATCATGAACGGCACGCCGTCCATCTTGTTGGGAACGCGGATGCCATGCCAATGGATGGTCGTCGGGTCGTCGATGCCGTTGACGAGCCGCGCAGCGAATGGCTTGCCTTTCTTCATCCTGATGACCGGCGGCGGGCCGGCCTCGCCATAGGTCAGGACATTCTTCGTTGGCGCGCCGGCCATCAACTGCGCTGCTATGCCTGCAGTCTTCAAGATCAGCAGTTCGGGTTTCGCCGCCGCCCAGCCGGCGAACTTGCCGGCGGTCGAGAGGCCGATGCCGGCCGCGCCGGCCGCCGCGGCGCCCTGCAGGAGTTTGCGGCGTGTGAGGACCGACATTGAGATTCCGAAATGGGTGAGTGGCGGCTTCAGGCTCTACCATCATTCGCGTACATCCCGAAACGGACAGATCGCCGCTCCCGAAAGCCAATCGAATGCCAGGCTGAATGCGGCAGGCCGTGATCCTGATCAATCTCCGACGGCGGCGAAATGTCCGCCGCCGAAATCCTTGAGCACCAGTTTCGGCACGCGCTCGCCGATCCGCCGCGTCGCGCTTGGAATTTCGCGCTCGAGACGGGCAAAGCGTGTCCGGCGCAATGACGGATCGGGAACAGGCACGGCCTCGATCAGCCGCCGCGTATAGGGATGGCGCGGATTGGAGAACACCTGGTCGCGACTGCCGATCTCGACGATCTGGCCGAGATACATGACGGCGACACGATCCGAGACGTTTTCGACCACCGCCATGTCGTGCGAGATGAACAGATAGGCGACGCCGAATTCGCGCTGCAGCTCCTTCAATAGATCGAGCACGCGCGCTTGCACCGAAACGTCGAGCGCCGAAACGCTCTCGTCGGCGATGATCAGCTTCGGCCTCAGCGCCAGCGCCCGCGCGATGCAGACGCGTTGGCGCTGGCCGCCCGAGAATTCATGCGGATAAAGCTCCATCTGCTCAGACGAGAGACCGACCCGCTCGAACAGCGCTGCTACGCGTTCCCGCCGTTCTTCCTTCGAGCCGATGCCGTGGATCAGCAGCGGCTCCGCCACCAGCTCGCCGACGCGCATGCGCGGATCGAGCGAGGCATAAGGGTCCTGGAAGACCATCTGCACGTCGCGTCGCACCGCCTTGCGCTCGTCGCGCCCGAGGCGGGACAATTCGCGTCCGCCGATCGTCACGCCGCCGCTATAAGGAACGAGGCCGGCCAGCGCCTTGGCGGTGGTCGACTTGCCGCAGCCGGATTCGCCGACCAGCGCCAGCGTCTCGTTCGGCGCGATCGAGAAGCTGATGCCCTCGACGGCATGCACCCTTCGGTTGACGCGGCCGAAGAAGCCGCCACGCAGATCGAAGCGGACATGCAGGTCTTTCACGACCGCCACCTTGTCTTGCATTGCCGCCATGTCGGACTCGCCGGAAGCCCGGCGTCGCGCGCCCGAGCCGATGCGCGGAACGGCGGCAAGAAGCTCGCGCGTATACGCGGCTTGCGGCCTCGCAAAAATAGCCGATGTCGTCCCCTCTTCGACCATGCGGCCGTTGCGCATGACGATCACCCGATCGGCCATTTCGGCGACGACGCCCATGTCGTGGGTGATCAGGATCACGCTGGTGCCGTGCTGGCGCTGCAGGTCGCGCAGCAGTTCAAGCACCTCGCCCTGCACGGTCACGTCGAGCGCCGTCGTCGGCTCGTCGGCGATCAGCACGGCGGGTTCGAGCGCCAGCGCCATCGCGATCATCACCCGCTGGCGCATGCCGCCGGACAGCTCGTGCGGAAATTGTTTCAGCCGGCTTTCGGCCTCGGAGATGCGCACCGCCTTTAGCGCCGCGACCGCGCGCAGCTTGGCCTCCGTGTGGGATACACTGGTATGCGCCTCGATCGACTCGGTGAGCTGCCGGCCGATCGACAGCACCGGATTGAGCGAGGTCATCGGCTCCTGGAAGATCATGGCGATGCGGTCGCCACGAATGTCGCGCATGCGCCGTTCGTCGAGCACCGTCAGCTCGACGGCACTGCCATCCTTATCGCGAAGCCGGATCGTGCCGGCGGCGATGCGGCCGGCCGGCTGCGGCAGCAATTGCATGATTGCCAGCGCGGTCATCGACTTGCCGGAGCCGGACTCGCCGGCGATGCACAGC
>NZ_RZSF01000102.1:0-19523 GCF_004023325.1 Mesorhizobium sp. M1A.F.Ca.ET.072.01.1.1
GTGCATGCGGCGGCGAGCAGGGCCGGAGTCTCCGGGTCGCCGAGGTCGGCCGCCAGGAAAGCGGACGGCGCCCCCATCGCCGACAGTTCCGCCGCGACCGCTTCGCCGCGCTGCCGGTTGCGGCCGGTGATCAGCAAAGCTTCGGCGCCGGAACGGGCGGCCGTCCAGGCAATCGCGCGGCCGATGCCTTGGGTCGAACCGGTGATCAACAAGACCTTGCCGTCGAGCCGAACCTCCATTCCTCCTCCCGGAACAAAGTTTCTATTTTCTCGAATATGGAACGGCAGTTCCTTGCAGTCAACTGCGCCGATCAGCCTGTCCGCCGCGCGACGACGCCGTGGACCAAAGCCATGCCGACGGCGAGCGAAGCGGCGAGCGAGCGGAAGCCTGCGAAGTCCTGTTCCACCACTTCCAGCCAGGTGTCGGAGAGTTTCACCAGCGGTGAGAAGGTGCTGTCGGTGATGGCGACGATGCGTGCTCCGCGATCATGGGCGAGGGCGACCAGGTCTGGCGTGATCGAGTTGTAAGGGCTGAAGGAAACGGCGAGCACCGCGTCGCACTGGCTTATGCAGCCGACCTGATCGAGCGCGGTCGAGCCGACATTGTCGACCAACACGTTGCGCACGCCCTGCTGCGACAGCGTCAGCGACAGATAGGTGGTGACCGGGAAAGCGCGCTTGCTGCCGATCACGTAGATCAGCTCGGCTCCCGCCAGCAGGTCGGCCATCTTCTCGAAGCTGTCGGTGTCGAAACCATTGCCGATGCGGTTGAGAGAAGCCTGCGAGGCGCCGACCATGCCGTTGAGGAAATGCAAGTCGGCGTGGGGTTCGGCTGCTGCCGGTTCCTTGTTGTCGCGCGTGCGTCCTTCCGGCCAGGAGCCTTTCAAATGGTCCTTGAACAGGCCCTGGAAGTCGGAAAAGCCGGCATAGCCGAAGATCTGCGCGAAGCGTACCAGCGTCGAGGGCTGCACGCCTGCCTGCGCCGCCACCTGGGCGATGGTGCCGAGCGCAACGTCGCTCGGATGCTGCCATAGGAAGATGGCGACCTGGCGCATCCTTTTCGGGAAATGCACGGTGCCGGAAGAGAGCACCGCGCGCAGCTCCTCATAGGTTTGTGGTTTCGTGTAGCCAAGTGCCGCCAGCGAACGGCCGCGTTTGCGGGGAACGCTCTCGCCGGGTGAGGTTCGTGCGCCGCTCATAAGATGGGCCGGATTTGAGCTGTTGTACGTGAGGCGACCCGAACTTGCGGTGAAGATTGCCAATTGTCGACGTTTGGAGAAAGGGGACAATTCAAAACCTGAAGCGATTGTCTTCCTTCCATCGCCTCGACAAGCCGGCGGGTAGCCATGCGACGCTTCACCATTCGAACCCTCCTCCACCGGTTCGCATAAGGCTAGTGCGGCACGATCATTTTACAAAACAAAATTTGGAAAAGCTGTTCGAAATTGGCGAGGCGCCTCCTATAGTCCCTGCGCTGGAGGCATCCGGGAGGACTCGAACCATGGTCTACGCAACCGCTGACGGAACCTTACGCAAGCGCCTGACGGTCGGCATGGTCGGCGGCGGTCGCAACGCCTTCATCGGCGCGGTTCATCGGTTGGCCATGCGGCTCGACGACCAGATCGCGCTGGTGGCGGGTGCGCTGTCCTCGGATGCCGAAAACGCCGCGGCATCCGCCGCCGAGATCGGCATCGCGCCGGAGCGCAGCTATGCCGACTACCATGCGATGGCAAAGGCCGAAGCGGCGCGGACGGACGGCATCGAGGCGGTGGTCATCGTCACGCCCAACCATCTGCATGCGCCGATCGCCACTGCTTTCCTAGAAGCCGGCATCGACGTCATCTGCGACAAGCCGCTGTCGACGACGCTTGCCGAGGCTGAGGCGTTGGTGGCGCTGGCGAAAGCCAAGAAGCGCCGCTTCCTCGTCACATTGAACAACACCGGTTACGCCATGGCGCGGCAGGCGCGCGAAATGGTGGCAGCGGGCGAACTCGGCCGCATCCTGTCCGTGCACGGTGCCTACATCCAGGACTGGCTGACGCAGCCGATCGACGCGCAAGGCCAGAAGCAGGCCGAATGGCGCACCGACCCTGCGCGCGCCGGGCAATCGGCGGTGCTTGCCGACATCGGCGTGCACGCCTTCAACCTGGCGAGCTTCATCTCCGGCTTCGAGGCTGACGCCGTATCGGCGGACCTTTTCACCGCCGTGCCAGGTCGTCGCCTCGACGACAACGCGCATGTCCTGGTGCGCTGGACCGGCGGGGCGCGCGGCACCATCCTCGCCAGCCAGACTTCGCCCGGCCACTACAACGATCTCTCGGTGCGCATCTATGGCGACCGGGCCGGGCTCGAATGGTCGGGCACGCGGCCGGAGGAACTGCGCTTCGCGCCGTATGGCGAGGAGGCACGCACGCTGGTGCGCGGCGGCCACGGCTCGACGGCGGAAGCCCGGCGCGTCTCGCGCATGCCTGCAGCGCATCCCGAGGGCTATATCGAGGCCTTCGCCAATTTCTACCGTGATGCCGCCGACATCATCCGCGCGCATCGAGCGGGCACTGCGGTCGATGTTGCGCGCGCGGCGCAGGTACCGGACGTCGTCGACGGCGCTCGTGGTGTGAAGTTCGTGGCGGCGGCAGTGGAGTCGAACGCGGCTGGAGGAGCCTGGACGCCGGCGCGGTTTGAATAGACGCCGGCTTGGTGCTTTGAATCGTTCAATCCGCTTTACAATGCGCGGCGGCGCGACCGGCCGACGTGTCGCGAATCAGTCGAGCGCCCGATGGCGGCCTCATCGATCCTGCACCGATATGGCTTCGTCGCCCCTGCACCGAGCGTACCCGAGTGCTTGGGAGGCACGTCGTTCTCATCCGGATTGGGAACGGGTTCCTCGTCCGGCAGCCTCTCCGGATCCGGTTCGCGCATCGGCTTTGGGTCGGGAAACGGCGGCGGCGTGGGGACCGGCGTTGGCGTCGGGTCGGGAGTGGGGAGAATAGCCATAAGGTGGTCCCTCGTTGCGCTGGCGGAGCAGTCCGCGAGATGCGGTTTGGGCAACCGGTATCTGCCCGACCAGAACATGATGGGTAGAGCCGCCTCATCCGACGCTTCATCGACACCTGATCACCGGCGGCTGACGCATGGCAGAACGGCCTCGACCGGGGATGGTTCCACAGCCATCCCGCCGCGTTTCGGCGGGGTCGAACACGAATGACGATCAAATGATTTCCCGTCGCCCATTTCGCCCTTGCCGGCGCCATGCAGCGCCTTAGTTCCGTTTGCGGGGCGGGTGATCATCTGCCGACATAGGAGGCGGCCTTGAAGCACCAAACCGTAGACCAACTCAATGCCGTTGCCGACGTTCATGCTGAAGCAGCGGTTCTCATCGCCAGTCGTGGCCAACGCCTCGAGCGCTGGGCGCAACTTCTCGAGCAGGATCCCGGCCGGCGCCTTATGGCGCTTGCGGGCACCGAATACGCCACACCCGACGTGCGCGAAAAGATGCGTTCCACCGGATCGCCGATTACTGTCGCCTTCGAAGACCCGATCTTTCGTGCTCAGGGCCTGAAGGACGACACCTACGGCGAAGCAAAGCGCTTCTTCGAACTCAGCGACTGGCAACTGCACGAGGTCGTCTGCCATTGCCATGTCGGCGCCAATCTGCCGGCACGCTGGGCGGCGTCCCGCGTTCGCGCGGCCATCTCTCCAGGCTCGGGCATTCTTGCCTGGCTGAGATCGGTGTTCATGCACTAAGACGACTGCCGCGGTTCGAAGAACCGCGGCAGGTTCAATCCTTATCGGAGACGGAGGGGAGTTGTTTGTTGTCCCCAGCCGTCGGTAGCTAGAGCGATTCACCGTTTTGCGAGAACGTCGAACCGCTCTATCTTTTTGCTTTCGCTCATTCGGCTGTTGATGCAATTCCCCGCGCGAAGTTTGGGACTGTGTCTGGAATTGCTCTTAGGGCTGCCCGCGCCGCGCCTCCGCTCAGCGATCGATCTCTCCGAACACGATATCCAGCGATCCGATGATGGCCGCGACATCGGCGATCATGTGCCCGCGCGACAGGAAGTCCATCGCCTGAAGGTGGGCGAAAGACGGCGCACGTATCTTGCAGCGGTACGGAACATTGCTGCCGTCAGAGACAAGATAGACGCCGAATTCGCCTTTGGGCGCCTCCACCGCGGCGTAGACCTCGCCCTGCGGCACATGAAGCCCTTCGGTGTACAGCTTGAAATGGTGGATCGTCGCCTCCATGGAACGCTTCATGATGGCGCGCGGCGGCGGCGTGATCTTCTGGTTCGGTACGGCGACCGGGCCGTGCCCGTCGGGCAAGCGCAGCTTCTCCAGACATTGCCTCATGATCCTAACCGACTGCCGCATCTCCTCCATGCGCACGAGATAGCGGTCGTAGCAGTCGCCGTGCTTGCCGACCGGAATGTCGAAATCCATTTCGGGATAGCATTCATAGGGTTGCGCCTTGCGCAGATCCCAGGCCGCGCCCGAGCCGCGCACCATCGGGCCGGAGAAACCCCATGCCCAAGCATCGTCCTGTCCGATCACACCGACGTCGACATTGCGCTGCTTGAAGATACGGTTTTCGGTCAGGAGTTCATCGAGATTGCTCAATGTTCCCAGGAAGGGATCACAGAAATTGCAGATGTCGTCGAGCAACTCTCCCGGCAGATCCTGATGCACGCCGCCGATCCTGAAATAGTTGGCATGCATGCGCGCGCCCGACGCGCGCTCATAAAAGACCATCAGCTTCTCCCGCTCGGCGAAGCCCCAGAGCGGCGGCGTCAGCGCGCCAATATCCATCGCCTGCGTGGTGACGTTGAGCAGGTGCGACAACAGCCGGCCGATCTCGCAAAACAGGACGCGGATAAGCTGTCCGCGCCGGGGAACCGATATTTCGAGCAGCTTCTCGGCGGCGAGGCAGAAGGCATGCTCCTGGTTCATCGGCGCCACATAGTCGAGCCGGTCGAAATAGGGCAGGGCCTGCAGATAGTTCTTGTATTCGATCAGCTTCTCGGTGCCGCGGTGGAGCAGGCCGATGTGCGGATCGGCGCGGTCGACGATCTCGCCGTCGAGTTCCAGCACCAGCCTGAGCACGCCATGCGCCGAGGGATGCTGCGGTCCGAAGTTGAGCGTGAAGTTGCGAATTGCGGTTTCGGCCATGGCGGCCTCTTCGCGGACTCTGGTTTTGTTTGGCCGCTGCAGTCGGGTCAACGGCCCGCGGCGCCGCCGATCATGTCGTGGTCTGGATGATCAGCGTCAGCGTGCCGTCGCCATCGATGTTGGCCGCGACGACCTGCGAGGAATTCAGC
Source organism: Mesorhizobium sp. M1A.F.Ca.ET.072.01.1.1 (assembly GCF_004023325.1). Taxonomy (NCBI): domain Bacteria; kingdom Pseudomonadati; phylum Pseudomonadota; class Alphaproteobacteria; order Hyphomicrobiales; family Phyllobacteriaceae; genus Mesorhizobium; species Mesorhizobium sp. M1A.F.Ca.ET.072.01.1.1. Next base: position 5,315 of record NZ_RZSF01000102.1, read on the forward strand.
CCGTTCGCATGCAGCACCGATACCGCCTCGGGCGAGGCATCGATCGATTTCTGCAGCTTGGCCAGGTCCGTGGCGGTTGTCCTGGTGACCACGGCTTCGGCCTGGACCTTGATCTCCGCGGGCAGGTCCTCCATCGCCACCACCACGACGTTGGTAACGGTCTGGCCGGAACTTCCCGGATCGGGTTGCGCCTGGTCGAGCCGAGGTTGTTCAGCCGGGGGCAGAACCTGGGGCGGTTGCGGATCGGCGTGTTGAGCCGAGACCGGCTGCGCCAGGGCAAGGGTCGAAAGAGCGAGCATCATCGTCACCGTCCGCATCGTCTTTCCTTCCATGTATCGAAGTCTGACGACACAACCCCTCCGCCCGGCGATGGTTCCGGCCCAAGAGGGCAAGTGACGGTGAATGTTGGCGGTCGACGGCTGGATATTTCACACAGCCGAAACTGACAGCGCAGCAGCCTGCAGGCGTTCGAACGCGGCAAAGCGCCTGTCGTGGCAGGCAGCGAGCGCCGCGTTTGGCGAATAGACCTCGCCCACCTCCGACATCGCCGCCATGGCCGCGGGAAGGTCGGAGTGGCGCCCGGCGGCGACCGCGCCGAGCATCGCTGAGCCGAGGAGCACCGGCTCGGGGGACGTTGGCGCGTAGACCACCTTGCCGGTGGAGTCGGCGATGAGCTGCCGCACGAGCGGGCTCTGCCCTGCGCCGCCGCTGATGGCGATGGTGTCGATCTTGATGCCGCGGCCATGCATGGCCGCCAGGATCTGGCGGGCGCCATAGCCGAGGCCGCAGAGGCCGGCGACATAGAGCGCGACGAGACTGTCGGCTCCAGTCGCCATGTCCAAGCCGGCGATCAGTCCGCGCGCGTCGGGATTGGCCAAGGGGGCACGATTGCCTAGAAATTCGGGAACGACATGCAAGCCGCCGACCAGTCTGTCCGCCTTCGCCGCACCGCCATGCCGCACCGCCTCCTGCGCCAGCCACTGGCTGAGGTTCTGGCCGCCTCGCGCCGCAATCCCTGCTAGCTCGACGGCGGCGGGGTGCATGCCGACCAGGCGATCGATGGCGGCGCCCGCGGCCGACTGGCCGCCTTCGTTCAGCCACAGCCCGGGCACCATGGCGGAGAAATAAGGCCCCCACACGCCCGGCACGAAAGCCGCCTGCTCGGTCGTCGTCATGGTGCAGGCCGAGGTGCCGAAGACATAGGCCATGCGCGTGGTCACATCGCCGGCGCCGCCGCGCGCGCCGACCGAGCCGATGCCGCCGGCATGGGCATCGATCATGCCGGCGGCGACCGGCGTTCCGGGCAAAAGGCCAAGCTCGGCCGCCGCCTCGCTCGTCAAGCCGTTGGGGAGCGCGCTCCCCGGCGCCACGACCTCGGTGCCGATCCGGGCAAATTCCTCATCCGCGAGCGCGCCGAGCCCGACCTTGCGAAAATAGGCATCGTCCCAGCGTGCCTCATGCGCGAGATAGGTCCATTTGCAAGTCACCGTGCAGGTCGAGCGGGACAGGCTGCCGGTCGCGCGCCAGGTGAGGAAATCGGCGAGATCCATGAACTGCCATGCCGCGGCGAAGGTCCGCGGCATGTTCTCGGCGAGCCATAAGAGCTTCGGGGTTTCCATCTCGGGCGACATGGTGCCGCCGACATAGCGCAGCACGTCCTCGCCGGTGCCGTTGATCCTGCGCGCCTGCTCGGTGGCGCGGTGGTCCATCCAGACGATGATGTTGCGCTCGCGATCCCCTGACGGGCTGACCGTCAGCGGCTCGCCACCCGGCCCTAGAACGACAAGCGAGCAGGTGGCGTCGAAGCCGATGCCATGCACCGACTGCGCCGGGATGCCGGCAAGCGACACCGCCTCGCGAACGGTCGTAGAAACGGCGCGCCAGATGTCATTGCTCGATTGCTCGACGATATGGCCTTCGGCATGCCAGGTGGCGATGTCGGCCTTGGCGGACGCAAGCATGGCGCCCGCTTCGTCGAAGACGCCCGCGCGGGCACTGCCGGTTCCGATGTCGATGCCGATGAAATGACTGCTCATGACTTCAGATCCTTCGCCCGATCCGTTCGGTTGCTATAGGCCATTGCTTTGCCGCAGGATGACAAGGGTCGCGGATGGTGATGTCACCTTCGTTTCCCTATCGGTGTTGCCGTTCCGGCCAGCGGCGCAGGCAAGCTTTACCTTGCCGGTCACGTTTGCCCATGCCAACTCGATGCCGTTGCTTGTCGTGCCGGCTGGCTAGGCCGCTTTCGCCAGGTTGATGTTGTGCAGTGTCAGCCGCCGGAAATGCGAGGGCGTCATGCCCTTTTCGGCGAGAAACTGCCGGTTGAAGTTGGAAAGGGTGTTGTAGCCGACCTCGAAGCAAATGCTGGTGATCGAAGCCTGCTCGTCGCTCATCAGCATCTGGCAGGCCAGGTTGATGCGCAGCCGCTTCACATACTGAACCAGCGTCATACCGGTGTGCTGGCGGAAGGAGCGGGAGAACACACTGGGCGACTGGCCGGCGATGGCGGCTAGGTCCGTCTCGCTGAAGGGCTGGGTCAGGTTCTCGCGCAGATAGGCAAGCGCCTTGTTGATGCCTGCCGACATATAGCCCGACGGATCGGGCAGGTAGCTCGCGCTGGCCAGCATGCGCGCGCCTTCGGCGCGGCTGAGCAGACCCATTATCATCATGAACAGCTCAATGCGGCGCACGCCTTGCGAATTCATGATCTCTTCCATCAGCGGGCCAAGCTGCTTGCTGGTCTGGCGGCTGAACAGCACGCCGCGGCGCGAGGCTTCGAGCACCGGCGTCAGCGCCGCGAGCTCGGGGAAGGTGTTGATGACGCCGTCGATAAAGCCCTCATTGAACTGAATGATGCGGCAGCGGAGCGGCACCGTCGCGTCCTTCGGCACATCGCTCACCCAGTTGTGCGGCAGGTTGGGGCCGGTCAGCACCAGATTGCCCGGCTCGAACTCGCCGATGAAGTCGCCGACGAAATAGCGGCCGCGGGTGGCGACGATGAGATGCAGTTCGTATTCCGGATGGAAATGCCAGCGCACCGTGCGGAACGGGTAACCGTGCGACCAGGCAGTGAAAGACTCGCCCGGCCTGATCTGCACAACTTCAAGATCGGGTTTCATCGCTGCTCCTCCCGTATTGAAGCCAAGGCGCGTCCCCTCTACGACGCGCCGTCCGGTTTCGGCCTCATGTCAGCCAAGCTATCGAGCCGACAAGATCTTCGCCACCATGTTCGCGCCACTCCATTGGTACTTTTTTGACTATTCTGAGCCTCCACGGCGCTGAGCGGCGCCTCAAACGACGCCGCGTTCCTCGCTCCTTATGCGGAAGGCATCGACGGCGATCGCAAGCAGGATCATCGCGCCGCCGATCATCTGAATGTAATAGGCCGAGACGTTGATGAGCTGCAGGCCGGTCTGGATGACGGTGATGAGCAGCGTGCCGCCGAGCATGCCGATGACGCGGCCGCGGCCGCCGAACAGCGAGACGCCGCCGATGACGGGTGCTGCCACGGCATAGAGCAGCGTCGTGCTGCCGACGGTCACGCTGACGCCGCCGAGATAGGAGGTGTAGAGGAAGCCGGCCACTCCAGCGAGGAAGCCGGAAGCGCTGAAGGCGCCAAGCCTCGCGCGCTTGACGTTGATGCCTGCGGCATTCGCCGCCCGGCGGTTGCCGCCGGTGGCATAGAGGTTGCGACCCCAGGCCGAATAAGCAAGCACGACATGCGCCAGGAGATAGGCGACGAAGAGGGCGATCGGCATTACCGGCCAGCTGCCGATGGTGGCGCTGCCTATGTAGCTGTAGCCTTCATCGGTCACCACCATGGTGCGGGCTTGGGTGGCGCCGAGCACCGCGCCTTGAAGAAAAAGCCCCATGGCCAGCGTCGCGATCAGCGAATTCATGCGCAAATAGGCGACGAAGTAGCCGTTGAGCAGACCGACGAGCACCCCGGCAACGATGGTGATGAGCACGGCCAGCGTCCAGTGGACGCCGAACTGCTGCATGGCATAGGCGCCGACCATGCTCGAGAAGACCAGATTGCCGACCACCGAGAGATCGATCTCGCCGATCAGAAGCGTGAAGGAGACCGCAAGCACCAGCACGCCCAGCGTGGTCGCCTGCACCAGCACGTTCTGCAGATTGCCTTCCGAAAGGAAGAAGGGATTGAGGAAGCCGGCGAGGATGCTGAACACGATGATCAGGATCCAGACCACATTGTCGAGAAGGAATTTCTTGCTGGTCATGTCCGATACTGCCCCTGTCATCGCGCCGCTCTCGCTTCGGCGATCGCATCGATGGTGATCTCGGCGCCGCGCAGCATCCGCGCGATCCGACCCTTGGAGAAGATCACCACGCGGTCGACGAGGCGCTGCATCTCTTCCGGGTCCTGCGCGAGCAGAAGCACGCTAACGCCCTCCTTCGTCGCATCGTCGATCAGGCGGTGGATCTGCTCCTTGGCGGCGACATCGACGCCGACGGTCGGTTCGTCGAGCAGAAGCAATCTCGGCTTGCGTTCCAGCAGCCGGCCAAGCAGCACCTTCTGCTGGTTGCCGCCAGACAACTCGCCGATCTCCTGGGCGCCGCTGCCCATGACGATCTCCATGGCGCCGCGCGCCTCGCGCATGCGGCGGTTCATGCCGGCGCCGCTCACCAGCCAGCCGAGCGATAGCGGCCAATTGCCGAGATTAAGGTTCTCGGTCACCGACATCGAGCCGACCAGGCCTTCGCCGATGCGGTCATGGGTGAGGTAGGCAATGCCCGAGCCGAGGCTCTGCCCCGGCGAGCCGAGACGCGCTTCCCGGCCATCGATCAGGACGGCACCGGCCTCGACGGGCAGCAGGCCGCCCAGCGCCCGCATCAATTCCTGCGGCCCTTCGCCGAGCAGGCCGACGAGGCCGACGATCTCGCCGTGGCCGATCGCAAGATCGACCGGGCCGCCGCCGGAAAAGGATAGCCCGCTGAGCTCGATGGCCGCGCCATGATCCTTGCGGGCGCGGTGGAATTCGGCGACGTCGGCGCCGGTGATGACGCGCGCCATGGCCTCGGCCGAAAGCTCCGCCGCTTTGCCGCTGGCGGTCACCTTGCCGTCGCGCAGCACCGTGTATTCCGAACAGAGCTGGCGCACCTCGTCGTTGTGGTGCGAAATGTAGATGAAAGACGTGCCGCGTTGGGTGAGGCTCTCGACCCATTCCAGCAGATGCAGCCGCTCGGCCGCCGCAAGGCCTGCGGTCGGCTCGTCGAGGATGATCAGCGAGGCTTCGGCCGCGACCGCCTTGATGATGGCGAGCCTGCGCCTGTCGCTGGCGCCGAGGTCGCCGGCGCGCCGCCTCGGGTCGACCGGCATGCCATGGCTTTCGAGCTGGCGCGCCGCCAGGCGGCGGAGCGCGGGCCAGTCGGTCAGGCCGTAGCGTCTCGGCAGATCCGGCAGCAGAAGGTTCTCGCCGATCGAAAGGTCTTCGAAGATCTCCGAATGCTGCGACAGAAGGTGGAGTCCGCGCTTCTTGCGCGCCGTCAACGGCAGGGCCGACACGTCCTCCCCATTCAACAGGATGGTGCCACTGTCGAGACGCAACAGCCCGGCGATGATGTTGGACAGCGTCGATTTGCCAGCGCCGTTCTTGCCGAGCAGGCCATGGATCGCGCCCCGCGACACGCTCAGCGAGACGCCGTCCAACACCGCAAGCGGGCCGAAGCGCTTGAAGACATTGTCGACGGTCAGAACAGCGTTGGCGCCGTCCTGCGCAAGACTATCGGGCACGATCGTGCCGTCGGCGTTGACCATTGGGATAACCGGCAATCTCGAAATGAGGTGAGAACGCGATGGGCGCGTTCTCACCCGCCTCGTCGGCTGCGATCTCAGCCGGCGTTCTGCTGCATCTTCCACACCTGGGTCACGACATTGGCCCAGTGGCGCGGGTCGTCGGCATTTTCCTTGGTGAGGAAGTAGGGCGGGATGGTGAGCAGCGGGCCGGACGGGCTGTCGGCGATCGTGCCCTTCTCCCAAAAATACTTCTTGTTTTCGTAAGGTCCGATCGGAACCGGCTTCCCTTTCAGCGTGTACTCTTCCAGCAGGTCAACGACGATCTCGACATAGGCGATCGGGTCCTGCGCAATGTCGGCGTCGATCTCACCCGCCTTCACCCACTCCAGCGCATTCGGCGAGGCATCGATGCTGGTCAGGATGATGTGCTTCTCATGGCCGACCGGGAACAGCCGTTTCTGCGTTTCGAGTGCCTTGCGGGCATCAACGACGAAGATGTCGGTCGGCATGTGGATGGCGTCGAGGTCCGGCCGCTCGCGCAGCGTCGCCGAGACCACGGCGAGCGCCTGCTCATGCTGGTTGTTCTGCGGCCGCGAGATGATCTCGATGTCGGGATATTTGCTCTTAAGCGTGTCCTCGAAACCGTCTTTGCGGTCGCGCAGCGCCACGGCGGTCAGCGAGCCGTAATTGTTGAGCACGCTGCCCTTCGGCGAGCCGTGCTTCTTGGTGAGCAGCTCGGCGGTCTTCTCCGCCGCCATGACGCCCGACTGCTTGTTGTCGAAGGTCACCGAAGCGGCTACCTCTCCGCCGGTAAGCACGGTGTCGACCATGCCGAGCGGCACGCCGAGCGACTTCGCCTTCTTGCTCAGTGGGATGAGCAGCTCCGAATCCAGCGCGTCGGAAATGAGGTAGCGCGGCTTCTGCAAGAGCAGGCTGTTCCAGTCGTTGACCTGCGCGTTGGCATCGCCATTGGCGTCCTTGCCGACGAATTCCAGGCCGAGGCCTTCGACCTTGCGCTTCAGCGCCTCCTGCAGCACGACGAAGAAGAAGAAGCCGAGATAGCCGGTCTCCCAGGCCACAACCTTGGAGGTCGTGCCCTGCGCCGCGGCGCGCTCGCCGCCCGCCAGCAACAGGCCGCCGGCAGTGGCTGCCGCGCCCTGCAAAAGCGCGCGGCGGTTCAATGTTAAGCTCTTGGTCTCGCAACCCATGTCTCGCTCCCTGAAATGGTTGGAATCTTTGCCGGTAGAGCTTTCCACCAAGCCCGCCCGGCGGGGCACTCAGCCCCAAACATCCCCCGGAACGTTTCCTCCACCGGACGATCTGATCAGGCTAGGCGCGCGCTATCCGGCCAGCCACCACGTTCCGGGGCGGGTGTTAGTACTTTTTTGATTCCGCTAGTGAAAGCCGAGGCCGCGATTACGACTGCGCTACAACATGCTCGACCTCCGGCGCGTTGCATTCGGAGTCAAAAATCTATGTGTCGCGGAAAGCGCAACCGGTAGCTCGCGCCGCAAGCCGCGACTATCTGTCTGGCGAGGGCCGCGCGGCGAAACCGAAGGGATGAAGAGAATGAAGCACTGGATCGGAACCTGGAGCGCAAGCCCAATGAACGTCTGGCCGGGAGACGCCGTGCTCTATGGCTTCCACCGGCAGACGGTACGCCAAGTCGTGCGCGTCAGCACCGGCGGTGAGAGGTTGCGATTGAGGCTGTCCAACGAATATGGCGCCTCGCCGATTCGTATCGGCGCCGCGACCGTCGCGCTTGCCGCGAAAGACGGCGCGGTCGGCGCCGGCAGCATCCGGCAGGTGACGTTCGGCGGCGAGACGCAGGCAGATCTGGCGCCCGGCGCGCCGCTTCTCGGCGATGTTGTGGACCTATCGGTTGCCGATCTCGGGCAGATCGCGATCAGCCTCTATTTCCCCGATTTCGCGCCGATCGAGACCTATCACTACGAGGCGCAGCAGACCGCCTACATTTCCGAAATCGGCGACTTCGCCGACGCAGCCGAACTGCCGGTGCAGCAGACCTCGACCAGCCGCTATTTCCTCAGCGCCGTGCTGGTCGAGAGCGGGCCGGACAGTGGCTCTCTGGTTTGTCTCGGCGATTCCATCACCGACGGCTTCGGCTCGACCGTCGACGGCAATGCGCGCTGGCCGGACCGGCTGGCGGAGCGGTTTGCGAAAAGCGGCCGGCTGTCAGGCATCGGCGTCCTCAACCAGGGGATCGGCGGCAACCGCGTGCTTGCCAGCCGCGCCCGCGGCGCCAACGCGCTCGCCCGCTTCGACCGCGACGTTCTGGGCTTTCCCAACGTCCGGTGGGTCTCGGTGCTGGAAGGCATCAACGACATCGGCTGGCCGGAAACCATGCTTGCCGGCCGTCAGGAGGCCGTCGCCGTCGAAAGCCTGATCGCGGCTTACCGGCAATTGATCGCACGCGCCCGCCTCAACGGCATCAAGGTGCTGCTTGGCACGCTGCCGCCCTTCGGTGGCGCCTTCGAAGGCCAGCCGCTCAGAACCTTCTACTCTCCTACCAAGGAGCGCGACCGCGAGGCGGTGAACGCCTGGATCAGGACATCGGGCGAAGCCGATGCCGTCGTCGATTTCGAGCGCGCGCTGGCCGATCCCGCCAACCCGTCGAGGCTGCTCGCCGCCTTCGATTGCGGCGACGGCCTGCATCCGTCCGACGACGGCTATGCCGAGATGGCCAGGCTGTTCGAGGAAGCTTTCGAGAGCTTGCTTCGCGGCCAATAGGATTACCTGGTTCTGCGAGTGGCGGCTGCTGCCCGCGCCGGCGCCTTCTGGATGTTGGCGGCGCCGCCCATGTCACCATTCTTGGTGCGACCCGCCCCGGTCGTGCTCCAATATCGGCGCCCGTCGTCGGGTGCAATTCGGCGAAAACACGGATGGCCAACCTCAGAACAGGACGACGAGCACTTAGCATAATGGAGCTGGCAGAAGAGCTCAGCTGTCCAGGAACAAACTGCAAGTCTTGCCGGTTTGGTGACCGAACTGATTGCGGTCACGAAAATGGTTGGACATGGAAGACATAATAATGAGCAGGTTGCGCAGCTACTGAGGCGCCAGTTTTCCAGTGAGATAATGAGGCGCCATCTGCGTGCACTTCCGCTGTTTCGGACCGAGAGATGGCTCCCTGACCGGCTTGCCGGGTTGATGGAGGTTTTAAAGCGAAGTGAGGGTCGAGGACGACGGCGTTGATTCTTGCTTCTGGCCTGAAGCGTCGACGTCAGGCTGGACGCAAAGGTCGTCTTTCGATCCCAATGGAGAAGAGATGGTGAGCAATGCGGCCGCTCGATAAGGCGTTGCTTGGGGCTGTGGCAGGCGTCGCGGCGACCATGGCGATGACAGCAACGATGAGGCGCCTGCACGCAGTCCTGCCCGACGACGAGCGCTATCCGCTTCCGCCTCGCGAGATCGTCGACCGCACTTTTCCAGCTGTTGACGAGCGCGAAGCACGTTCAAGAACACTGCTTGCGCATTTCGGGTTTGGCGGTCTCACCGGTGCTTTCTTTGCCCTGCTGCCCACCACTGGAGGGAGCGGGATCGCCTACGGCTTATGCATCTGGGCGCTGAGCTATCTCGGTTGGATTCCCGCCGCCCGCATTCTGACCCCGGCGCACCGTCACCCCATCAGGAGAAACATGCTGATGATTGCAGCTCATGTCGTTTGGGGCCTGACGCTTTCGAGATCACTGAGAGAAATGGAACGCGCCGCCATCGAGGCGTTCGACTCCTCCGGCAACCGGCCAACAGGGCGCGACCAGCAAGCCGAGAGGAGAAGCCGGTGACCGGGCGGCGCGTTCTGCGGAACGATCCGACCCTTCGGCCCGCCGCGCTGTCTTGTCCGGCGGGACATCGGCAATGAAGGTTCTCGTAACGGGATCGAACGGTCTCATCGGCACAGCGGTGTGCGCGCGTTTGGTCGCGTCAGGGCACGAGGTCGTGCGGGCCTCACGACGCCGACCAAGCCGGGCGGGGGAGGCGGGAACGGTCGCCATCGATATGGCGAAGGCGCTCGCCCCCGAGAACTGGGGCAGTGCTCTTCAAGGCGTTGACGTGGTGGTGAATTGTGCCGGTGTTCTGCAGGACAGCGCCAGCGAAAATACGACAGGGGTTCATGCATTGGGCCCAGCGGCGCTGTTTCGTGCCTGCCAGCAAGCCGGGGTGCGCCGGGTCATCCACTTTTCCGCTATCGGCGTCGATCGTGAGCAACCCTCGGCCTTCTCCGCCAGCAAATATGCCGGCGAGGAGGCCTTGATGACGCTCGACTTGGATTGGGTCGTGCTGAGACCCTCCGTCGTTCTGGGCCGCCCCGTTTTTGGAGCGAGCGCCCTGTTTCGCGGCCTTGCCGCGCTTCCTCTGCTGCCCTCCATGCCCGGCTCCGGCCGTCTGCAGGTGGTTCAACTTGAGGACGTGGTCGAAACGGTGGCGTTTTTCCTCAGCCCTGACAGCCCGTCACGGATCGCTCTCGACCTTGCTGGTCCGGACGCCTTCGCCATGGAGGAGGTAGTCGCGCATTACCGCAGGTGGCTTGGATGGGACGAGGCTCGCGTCCTGGCTCTCCCGAGATGGGCGGCGCGTCTACTTTATCGGCTGGGTGACGCCGTCAGTGTGCTGGGATGGCGCCCTCCCATGCGCACCAACGCCGCCCTTGAGATCAGCCGGGGAGCAACGGGTGATCCCGGACCCTGGAAGGCGACAACCGGGATCGAGCCGCGAGGTCTCCCGACAGCACTCGCCGCAAACCCAGCCACGGTGCAGGACAGATGGTTTGCCGGCCTTTACTTCATCAAACCCGCGATCTTCACGGTGCTGCCGTTCTTCTGGATCATGACCGGAATCATATCCCTGACAACCGGATGGCAGAGCGGTGTCCAACTCCTGATCGGTACCGCTGTGAGCGCGCTGGCGGCGCCGTTGGTCATCGCCGGCGCGCTGGCCGACCTGGTCATCGGCGTTCTCATCGCGCTTCGCAAAACCGCGCGCGTTGGGCTCTGGGGAGCGATCGGCGTATGCGTTTTTTATGCATTGGCCGGCACGCTCCTGCGGCCCGATCTGTGGAATGAACCGCTCGGCCCGCTGATGAAGATCCTGCCGATCGTTCTTCTGCACTTCGTCGCATTGGCGATCCTGGAGGAGCGCTGATGCTCTACTTCGGTCTCAAATATCTCCATATCGTGGGCGCGGCGGTTCTGCTGGGGACGGGCGCTGGCATCGCCTTCTTCATGCTGCTTGCACACCGGACCGGCAACCCGGCTACCGTGGCCGCGGTCGCGCGCATTGTCGTGATTGCCGATTTCCTGTTCACGGCAACGGCAGTTGTGGCGCAACCGATCACCGGCGTCGCGCTTGCCTGGCTCGTCGGCTATTCGCTCTGGGACGGCTGGATCGCGCTGTCGATCCTTCTCTACGTCGTGACCGGTGTTTTTTGGCTTCCCGTGGTCTGGATGCAGATGGAGATGCGCGATCTTGCCCTGGCGGCGGCGAAAGCCGGCCAGTTGCTTCCGCCGCGCTATCACCGGCTTTTCCGGCTCTGGTTCGTCTTCGGCTTTCCGGCCTTCGGCGCGGTCGCCGCTATCTTATGGCTGATGATCACCCGCCCGGCCATCGAATGGTTCGGGACCGGCTGATGCCGACGGGCCGAGCGAACTCATCTGAGCTACGCCGGGAGGAGAGGCGCCGGCTCTGATTTCCCGTGCATGGACAAGAACGACTACACCAGTGCGATCGGCATGTAGCGGATAACCACCTTCTCCTGTCGAAACCACCGCTCGAGTGCGGTCCGGCGTTCACGCCAGTCGATGAGATCGACCTCGTTGGCCATGACTTCGAAGATCACAATCTTGTCGGCGTTGGACTCGGCACCCTTTTTCCACAAACCGTCGGCAGGCGCCTGAAGGTAAGCAGTAACGCCTTCGAAGCGACTCGCCAGTTCTTCCTTCACGCGGTCGAAATCTTCTTGAGCGAAAGGCTGGCCGTTGTTGTCCGAGCAGGGGAGCAGGATCTGAACAAGATGCATCACAATTCACCGGTGAAAACTAGCACTTGGTATCGTCAAGATAGTTATGCATGTCGGTGGCTGCGATCGAGGCGTGGCCGAATGCGACAGCAATCTGATTGATTTCGTTGACCACATCGCCAGCGGCATACAGGCCTGGCACGACCGTGCGCTGATGCGCATCCACGACAAGATTTCCAAGCTCGTCGCATGTCGCCCCGAGATCTAGGCCAAGTTGCGACCTTATCGTGCATCCCATGGCTGGATAGACGGTATCGAATGAGGATGCTGTTCCGTTGGAGAGTCGAATGGTGGCCTGCTCTCCCGAGGGTCGGAGTGAATGAGGGATGCAGGGCTCGAGCTGGATTCCAGCTTCGTGGATCAGTCGGCCGGCATCTGCATCAATTTCACTCGAAGCATCGGTCGTCAGTACGGTGACGTCGCGAGTGTAGGTCCGCATGAACAATGCCTTCTTCACCGCCTCTTCCGCCGGGCCCAGGACTGCGACGCGCTTATCGATCACCTCATAGCCGTCACAGATCGGACAGAGGCGCAAGGTGCCGGCTCTGATCATATCGTCTGCCGAAGGCGTCTCTGGAAGCTTATCGACAATGCCAGTAGCCAGGAGCGCCGCGCGGGAACGAATGGCTGTCGAACCGATCGCAATAAAATCCGTTCCGTCGCGGCCAATCTCGTGGATTACATCGTGCCTAAGATCGGCTCCGCTCTGCAAAGCCTGCTGCCGCAGCCGGTTCAGCAGGTCGGCGCCGGCTATGCCGTCGGGGAAGCCGGGACAGTTGCGGGTAATCGGAATGAGCTTCGCGCGGCTTTGACCGGAATCGACAACGACGACCCGGCGGCGAAAGCGCCCGAGATACGTCGCTGCTGCCAAGCCGGCCGGACCGCCACCGATAACCAAGCAGTCAATTCGTTCCCACTGACAGACGCTATCGTCTTTGATCACCAAAGAACTCCCGGGAGGTGATGCAGAGCTATTGCAAGCGGCTCGTGCCCGGCAAACAAACTTGTCTGTTGGTGACTAAGACCAGGGGCGTGCGCGACTGCTTCCCGGTTCTCATAAGAATGAGGCCGACACAGATGCCGCTCGTGCGGATGGCCGCGTTTCCTTCCGAACGGACAGAAACGAGGGCGCAAAATCCGGCCTCGACCGCGTGCACCGGTAAGCGCGGGATCAGTTGTTTTGTTATAGGCGACCATCTGCCCCAACCGCGCCCTTGCCTATTGGTTCCGCCGTGCATTCGCGTTGCGCGCCGATCCGTTGTCTCGCCAGACGCTGACGACGTTCGGCTGCCTTCACGTGCCGCAGGCCGCCGTTCTCGCCGGACCGGACGGTGCAAAAGTTCGCTTTTGTGGATCAAAGTAGCCCGGCCTGCCGGGCGGGGTTGGGGGCTTGACATACAGGCCGGGCCCTTACCCCGCGTAGCGGGGCAGAGTTCCATTATGCGCCGCGCTTGCGGCAACCGACATTAACATTTTCTAAGACTTGAAAAGCCCGTCGCAGCCAATGAGCGTAAGCGACGGGCTTTTGTGCTGCCGAGACGGCTACGTCCCAACGGGAAACGACCGCTCCCATAACAAGTCATGGCCGCGCAATCAGTTCCAATCTTGGACAGCCCACCGAGGAACGTCACGACACGAGCGACGTTCCGGTAAATGGCAATCGACGATGATATCGAAATGGCCAGGCGGCATGTTCACGAAGGCGAGCGGCACCTTCGCCGTCAGCACGAGCTGGTTGCCGACCTCAGCGATCAGGGATTGCCGACCGATGACGCCCTGCGCTTCCTCCAGCTGCTTGAAGACATGCAGGCGATGCATCGGCAGCACTTGTCGCGGCTGCTGCGCAGAGCCGAAAATGGCTAGGAGGATTCCTGCCTTGTCGGGCCGGACCATGGGTGTCTGCACTTGATCTGGTGACAGGTCATGATCTGCCATGAGTGCGCCGGCCGAGACGATCGGAATCTGCAATTCAGCAAAACACTGTAACGCCGACAAGCGCAGGGACTGGACGCCCTGCCTCCAAATGCTCCGACTATTCGCTCGTCCTTTGGGGCAACCTGCACCAGCTGCAAAAGCCCTAGCACGATCAGCGCCAAGACTGTGCCAAGAATTGCGATCTGCCAGAACCCGAGACCCACTGCCAATCCAATGGCACCGGCCAGCCACATTCCCGCGCCGGTCGTCAGCCCCTGAACCTCCCCTTTGGAGAAGAATATTAGCCCCGCAGCCAGGAATGCGACGCCGGCAGTTGTGGCTTCGATCAGGCGGATGGGGTCAATGGCTATCTCCTGGCCATCGAAGACGGGGAGATGGGTGATTTCGATGGCCAGTATGGCGATCAAGGCGGTTGCCAGACAGATCAGGATATGCGTCCTCAGCCCGGCCGGCCGGTTACGCCATTCGCGCTCCATGCC
>NZ_RZSF01000103.1:0-19274 GCF_004023325.1 Mesorhizobium sp. M1A.F.Ca.ET.072.01.1.1
GGTCAATGCAGGGGCTCTGACCGACCGGGCCTCCTTCGTCGATGCCGGCCTCGACGACTGGACATCATTGTTCGCCGTCAATGCGCGTGCGCCGTTCTTCCTGATGCAGGCGGCGATCGCCGACATGAAAAAGCGCGGACAAGGCGGCGCCGTCGTCAACATCCTGTCGATCAATGCGCATTGCGGCGCGCCGGACCTCGCCGTCTATTCCGCCAGCAAGGGCGCGCTGGCGACGCTGACCAAGAATGCCGCCAACGCGCACCGCTTCGATCGCATCCGCGTCAACGGCATCAATGTCGGCTGGACCGACACGCCCGCCGAACGCGTGATGCAGGCCGAAACGCTCGGCCATGGCCCGGGCTGGCTAGACGCGGCCAATGCCGCGCAGCCCTTCGGCCGGCTACTCTCCGTTACCGACGTAGCGAACCTCGCCGTCTTCCTGCTTTCCGACGCGGCCGGGCCGATGACCGGCGCGCTGATCGACCAGGAGCAATGGGTGATCGGAGCGAACCGGTGAGCATCTCACCCTCCGCCAATCTCGGCCCCGCCCTGCTCGGCGTTGTGCCGCCTGAAGTCCGCAGACCGGCTTACGCTCGCTCGGCGCTGCAGCCGGGCATTGCCCATATCGGCGTCGGCGCCTTTCACCGCTGCCACCAGGCTGAATACACCGATGACCTCCTGGCGGACGATTTCGACCGCTGGGGACTGGTCGGCATCAACATCCGGCCTCCCGTGCTCGCCGCGACGCTCGGCCGGCAGGACGGCCTCTATACGCGGCTCATCCGTCAGAACAACGAGGTCGAGGCCCGCGTCATCGGCAGCATCGTCCGCGTGGTCGACAGCCAGCACAGCGCCGCGCCCGCACTCGAGGTGCTCGCCTCGCCCGATATCGAGATGGTCACGATGACGGTGACCGAAAAGGGCTATTGCCACATCCCGTCGAGCGGCGCGCTCGACCTAGACCATCCCGACATTGTCCACGACCTCGCCAACCCTGAGGCCCCGCGCAGCGTGCCCGGCATCCTGGCACGAGCGCTTGAGCTGCGCATGGGCTCGCATGGCCGCCCGGTGACGCTGCTTTCCTGCGACAACATCCCGGCCAACGGCACTATCCTCGGCAATGTCGTGCAGACATTCGCCGAGCGGCGCGGCAACGGCTTGGCGGACTGGATCGCCGCCAATGTGGCCTTCCCCTCGGCCATGGTCGACCGCATCGCGCCGGCAACGACCGAGGCCGATATCGAGACGGTCGAGCAGCGCTTCGGCTATCGCGACAGCGCCGTCGTCGTCGGCGAGCGCTTTCGGCAATGGGTGATCGAGAACCGCTTCGCCGGCCGCGTGCCGCGCTGGGACCGCATCGGCGCCGCTTTCGTAGACGACGTCACGCCGTTCGAGCATCTCAAGATGCGGGTGCTGAACGGCGCCCAGACGACGCTGAGCTATCTTGGCGTTTTGGGCGGCTTCGAGCACACATCGGATGCCATGGCCGACCCGTTGCTTGCCACCTTCGTCCGCCGCATGCTGACGGAAGAGACGCTGCCGACGCTGATGCCCGTGCCCGGCATCTCGCCGTCGGCCTATGTCGAGCAAAGCCTTTCGCGCCTCGCCAACACGGCGATCCGCCACCGCAATCACCAGATTGCTACCGACGGCTCGCAGAAGATCGTCCAGCGCCTGCTCAACCCGGTCAGTGATCGCCTGGCTAAGGGCCAAAGCATCGCGCTGCTGTCGGTTCCGGTCGCGGGCTGGATGGCCTATCTGATCAAGGCATCGTCGCGCTTCGGCCGCGCCTGGCAGGTGTCCGATCCTTTTGCCGAAAAGATTGCGGCCATCGCCGACCGCGTTGGTTCGGACAGCAAATCTCTTGCCAATGCAATCCTTGCCGTCGAAGCCATCTTCCATCCGTCACTTGCCGCCAGCGACATGTTCCATGCAAATGTCGTCACCAGCCTCGATGGTTTGCTGTCAGATGATCCGATGGCCTTTGTCAGACATGTGTGCGCTGACCCAACAGATGCACGGTTGAAGCGACCAGCACGATCTGCATAGTACGAAGCGGGAGGCATCATGAAGCTTGGACTGCTCACGGCACCATTTCCGGATACTGCCCTCGGCGATGTCGCCGACTGGGCGAACTCGGCCGGCTTCGAAGCGCTCGAGATCGCCTGCTGGCCGAAGACTTCGGGCGCCAGCCGTCGCTATGCCGGCACCAGCCATATCGACGCCGCCGGCACCTCCCCCGCGCAAGCCAAGGACATTGCCGCCGAGCTCGCCGGCAAGGGCCTGACGATCTCCGGTCTCGGTTTCTATCCCAATCCGTTGCATCCCGATCAGGCGCATCGCGATGCGGTGATCGATCACCTGAAGAAGGTGATCGTGCTGGCAAGCCGAATGGGTGTCTCGCTCGTCAACACCTTCTGCGGCGGCGACGCCTCGAAGACTGTCGACGACAACTGGCAGGCCGCGCAGAAAATCTGGCCCGCGATCATCGCCCACGCGCGCGAGCACGGCGTCAAGCTCGCCTTCGAGAACTGCCCGATGATCTTCAGCTATGACGAATGGCCGGGCGGACACAACATCGCCTATTCGCCCTATGTCTGGCGCCGGATTCTCGAGGCCTGGGGCGGCGACGTCGGCATGAATTTCGACCCCTCGCATCTCGTCTGGCAGATGATCGACAAGGAACGCTTCATCCGCGAGTTCGGCCCGCACATGCTGCATGTGCATGCCAAGGACCTGATGATCGATCATGATGGTTTGTATGAGCGCGGGATCCTTTCCGCAGGCATAGGCTGGCAGGTGCCACGCATGCCGGGGCTTGGCGACATCGACTGGAGCAGCATCTTTTCGGGCCTTTACCGGGCCGGATATGACGGGCCGGTGGTCATCGAGCATGAGGACCGCCGGTTCGAGGGAAGCGACGAGAAGGTCAAGCGCGGTTTTCTGCTGGCTCGCGACGTGCTGCGCCCCTTCGTCAAATGAGGGGACAAACGGCTAGGCTTCGATCGCTTCGGAGCCCAGGAACTGAAATCAATGTGGAGGAGTACTGAAATGAAGAAATACCTGACCATGGCCCCGCTGCTTGCCTGCGCTGCCTTGCTTGCCTCGGTGGGCGTGTCGTCCGCCGAAGGCAAATACACGATCGGCATCTCCAACACCGTGCAGGGCAATGGCTGGCGTGAGGAAATGATCTGCGCCATGAAGGCCCAGGCGCTCGCCTCCGGCGAAGTGGCGAAGCTCAACATCGCCCACCGCAACACCGACGCCGCCGGCCAGCTCGAGGACATCCGCAATCTGATCAGCGCCAAGGTAAACGCCATCGTCGTCAACCCGGCCGATCCGGCCGGCATCAAGGCCGGTCTGGAGGAAGCCACCAAGGCCGGTATCGTCGTCGTCGCTGTCGACCAGGCGGTGACCGAGCCGTCCGCATACATCATCTCCAACAACCAGGAACAGTATGCCTATCTCGGCGCCAAGTGGCTGTTCCAGCAGATGGGCGGCAAGGGCGAGGTGCTGTACATGCGCGGCGCCGCCGGTGCTTCCGCCGACAGCGACCGCGACAAGGGCTTCAAGAAGGCGCTGGCCGAATTCCCCGACGTGAAGGTCGCGCAGGAAGTCTTCACCGGCTGGCAGCAGGACCAGGCCAAGCAGCAGATCCTGTCCTTCCTCGCCACCGGAACGCCGATCAACGGCATTTGGACCTCCGGCATCGACAACGTCATCGTCGACGCTCTGGTCGAGCAGCAGGCGCCGATGGTGCCGGTTGTCGGCGCCGACAATGCCGGCTTCGTCGGTCAGTTGAACACGGTCAAGGGTCTGGTCGGCGCTGCCGTCACCAATCCCGGCTCGATCGGCGGCGCCGGCGTCACGCTCGCACTGCAGATCCTCGACGGCAAGAAGCCGGCGCAGCAAACCGTTCTGGTCGAGCCGCAGCTCTGGGAAAATGTTACAGAGGAAGGCAAGGCCAAGCTGAAGGCGGCCGCCGACCCGTCGCTCAGCCCCGAATGGCCGGTCTCGATCTCTATCCCGGACTGGACCACCTACACCAAGGAGCAGATCGTCGCCTGCAAGGGTCCGGGCGAATAGTCGCCTGAGCGACTTCAACTCCGCAGATGTCGCAAAAAGCATCCTACGGTTTTGCGATAAGGAGCTGCGGCAGATAGGGTCGCCGGGACGGCAGGTGCGAACCTGCCGTCCTCGGTGCTTGATGCGAGAACGCTGGTTTTGACGACGAACGAATTGCCGAACAATACATTGCTGGACGCCACCGGCGTGGCGAAGAATTACGGCGCGGTGTCGGCGCTGCGTGACGCATCATTATCGGTGCTGCCGGGCGAAGTGCATGCGCTGATGGGCGCCAACGGCGCCGGCAAGTCGACCCTTGTTAAGATCCTGACCGGTGCGATCCCGGCGGATGCCGGCCGCATCCTGATCCGCGGCGAAGCTCGCGATGTCCGCTCTCCGGCCGCCGCGCGTCGCGCCGGCCTGCTGCCGGTCTACCAGGAACCGGCGCTGATCCCTGACCTCGATGTGCTTTCCAATCTCAGGCTCACTGGCACGCCGGTCGAGCCGTTCCGCGCCTGGGTGCGCGAGCTCGGCATTCCGAACCTCGACATACGCGAGACCGCGCGCGACATTCCGCTGGCCGTCCTGCGTGTGCTCGACCTGGCGCGCGCGCTCGCCGCTGAGCCCGACGTTCTGCTGCTAGACGAGATGACGGCCGCACTGCCCGCCAACCTTGCCGAAAAAGTGCTGGAAGTCGTTCGCCGCCAGGGCGACAGCGGCCGCTCGGTCATCTTCATCTCGCACCGTTTCGTCGAGATCTCGGCGCTGTGCGACCGCGCCACGGTGCTGCGCGACGGCGCAACCGTCGGCGTCGTCGACATCGAGCCCGGCGTCGAGGAAAGGATCGTCGAGATGATGCTTGGCGCCCGTATCGAGAAGACCAGCGTCGCCGCGGCGCGCACGGCAAGCGAAGCGCCGGTCGTGAAGGACAGCCACCCTCGGCTTTCGGTCCGCAACCTGCAGCTCGGCACGAAGCTGCATGACGTCTCTTTCGATCTCGCCAATGGCGAGGTGGCCGGCGTCGTCGCGCTCGAGGGCCAGGGCCAGGACGAGCTCTTCGCCGCCCTTGCCGGCTCGATCCGCCCGGCTGGCGGCACGATCGCCGTCGATGGCGCGCCGGTGAAGTTCTTCCATCCGAGCGATGCCATCCAGGCCGGCCTCGCCTACGTGCCGGGTGACCGCACAGAGGCTTTAGCCATGCAGCGTTCGGTGCGCGAGAACATCGCGCTGCCTTTCAGCGCTGCGCTGCGCAAATGGGGACCGATCAAGGTGCGCCGCGAGCATATGGTGGTTTCAAGCGCCATCGCCCGGCTGCAGATCGACACCCGCGCGCAGGGCGAGGTCCAGCGCCTTTCCGGCGGCAACCAGCAGAAGGTGACGATTGCCCGCTGGATCGCGGCAGATGCCCGCACCATCCTCTGCTTCGACCCGACGCGCGGCATCGATGTCGGCACCAAGCAGGAAATCTACAAATTGCTGCGCGAGCTCGCCGGCCTCGGCAAATCGGTCCTCTTCTACACATCCGAGCTGGAGGAAGTGCAGCGTGTCTGCGACCGCGTCATCGTCATCTTCGGCGGTCGTGTCGTCGACACCTTCCCGGTCGAGCTCGCCGACGAGCCGGCTCTGATGCGGGCCGCCTACGGCCTGCCGCGCGGCGCCAGGGCGGATGTCGGCATCCTTGCCGATGTCAGGCCAACGTCCGAGGCGGAGACCGCGCCATGATGCGCTTCCTGCGCCGCCAGGGCTGGGTCGCCGGCCTGCTCGCCCTGCTCGTATTCCTGTTCGTCGTCACCAAGCTGATCCAGCCGGGCTACGGCAGCGGCGACTTCGGCTCGCTGGCACGGGCGGTTCTGCCCTACGCCTTCGCCGTCGCGGCGCAGACTGTGGTGGTCATCGCCGGCGGCATCGACTTGTCAGTGGCCGCCATGATGGCGCTGACCAGCGTCACCGCCGCCTCGATGATGAACGGCGCCAGCGAGGAGTATGCGTACTTCGTCGTGCCCTTCGTGCTGGCCATGGGCCTTGTGCTCGGCGCGCTAAACGGCCTCCTAATCGTCGTGACCCGAGTGCCGGATATCGTGGTTACTTTGGCCACGCTATTCGTCCTGCAAGGCGCGGCGCTCCTGGTGCTTGACGCGCCCGGCGGCGCAGCCGCCGAGTGGCTGAAGGCCACCGTCGTCGGCACCATGCCGATCCCCGGCCTGCCGGATTGGGCCGATGCCTGGGTCCCGAAGGCGCTGGTGCTGCTGCTTGTCTGCCTCTTCGTCATCTGGATCCCGCTCAGGCGCTCGCGGCTTGGCCTCTCCATCTACGCCATCGGCAGCAACGAGCTCGCCGCCTTCCGCAGCGGCGTGCCGGTGGCCCGCACCAGGATCGTCGCTTACGCGCTCTCCGGCCTGTTCGCAGCACTTGGCGGGCTGTCGCTCACCGTCAGCACCGGCATCGGCGCGCCGATCCCCGGTCCCTATCTGCTGGCCAGCGTCGCGGCGGTGGTGCTGGGCGGCGTCGCGCTCGGTGGCGGCAAGGGAGGGCTGCTCGGGCCGATCATCGCCGTCTTCGTGCTCAGGCTGGTGCGCACCGACCTGACGCTTCTGGCCATCGATCCCAACGTCACGGCCATCATCGAGGGCGCGATCATGGTCGCCGTGGTGATGTTCGGCGCCTTCATCACCATCCGGGGCCGCCCGGCAGGAGCAACACCATGACGAACAGCGCGACCATGCCCCAGCCGGTCTCGCTCGGCCGCCGCCTGAAGCGCTTCATGGCGGATCGGCCGCTCATTCCCCTGATCATCCTGCTCGTCATACTGGTGCTGATCCTGCAGGTTCTTCGCCCCGGGATCGTCAACGAGCGCTGGATCGCCAACACCGCCAAGTTCGCCATTCCGCTGGCAATCCTCGCGGGTTGTCAGACCATGACGATGCTCACCGGCGGCATCGACCTCTCGGTCGGCACGGTGGCGACGATGAGCGCCTTCATCATGGCGACGCAAATCGTCAACCAGGATCCGACGGTGGCTTTCATCCTCGCCATGCTGCCGGCGGTGCTGATCGGCCTCGTCAACGGCGTCGGCGTCGGCGTCTTCCGCGTCCATCCGCTGATCATGACGCTCGGCACCAGCCTGATCGGCACCGGCTTCCTGCAGGTCTACCAGCGCACCGTGATCGCCTCCGGCGCCAAGATTCCGGATTTCCTCAACTGGCTCGGCACCGGTCTCACCTACGGCTTCCCCAACGCGCTCTTCCTGTTCGTGCCGGTGGCGGTGCTGATCGTCTTCACCTTGAACCGTACAGGCTTCGGCCGCCTGCTCTACGCCGTCGGCGACAATGAGCGCGCTGCACGGCTTTCGGGCGTCCGCTACTGGCAGGTGATCACGGCGCTCTATGTCATCTCCAGCCTGCTCGCCGGCATCACCGGCCTGCTCTATATCGGCCTGATCAAGGCGCCCTCGCTGTCGCTCGCCGAGCCGCTGGTGCTACCTTCGGTGGCTGCCGCCGTCATCGGCGGCACCTCGATCTTCGGCGGCCGCGGCGGCTATATGGGAACCATTGTCGGCGCGCTGATCCTGACCGTGCTGACGACGCTGCTCACCATCCTGCATATGCCCGAAGGCGGCCGCCGCATCCTCTTCGGCTTCATCGTGCTGTTCGTGACCGCGGCCTATTTGAGGATCATCGAGGACAGGTAACAGGGGAAGCTATGCCGAGGCGTTGATTAGCTTGCCACGCGCTGCGGCATGTATGGCCACAACAAGGTCCTTTTCGTCGAACGGCTTGCCGACGAGCGCGACATCGAGGGGGCGCTCCACGATTTTCTCCGCATCCGCATAGCCGGTGATCATAACCGCGGGCCAGCCGGCACGCAGATTGCGGGCAAACCGGATCACGTCTATGCCCGAGATAAGGGGCATGGCAAAGTCGGTGACGATCACGTCGAATCGATCCGGCTCTCTCTCAATGGCGGCAAGCGCTTCGGCTCCGCCGGAGGCTCCTACGACCTCGAAGCCGGACTGCCTGAGCGACATGGCCGTCATTTCTCTCAAGGAGTGGCTGTCATCGATGAGCAGAACGGTCAGTGATCGTTCGCCAACCGCCGTGGCGCGCTCCGCGTCGGCAGCCTCGACAGCCTCTGCCCCGGCAACAGCGATAGCCTCGGTGACATCCTGCGGCTGATTGGATCGGGGCAGCCACAGTTCTATGATGGTGCCGCGGTCCACCTCGCTCTCTATCCTGAGCGTGCCGCCCGACTGCTTGGCGAAACCATAGACGGTGCTGAGACCCAGCCCCGTGCCCTTCCCGATCGGCTTGGTTGTAAAGAACGGCTCGACCACCTTGCTTATCATGTCGCCGGCAATTCCGGTCCCGGTGTCCTCGACAGCGACCACCACATAGTCGCCGGCCGGCAGTTCGTCGCCCGCGTGGCCGACGCTGCGGTTGCTCGTTCGGACGAGAACCGTGCCTCCCGAAGGCATTGCGTCTCGCGCATTGAAGATGAGGTTCATCAAGGCGAGCTCGAGCTGCGCCGCATCCACATACACGGGCCATGTGTCGTAACTCACCAGCCACTTGAAGCGCACGAGGCCTCCAAGGACCGGGGCAACCAACCCGTTCATCGTATCCCCAAGGCTCGACAAGGGTACTGCCACGGGCTTCAGGTCCTGGCGTCGCGAAAAAGCGAGCATGCGCTGGACGAGATCCCTGCCTTGCCCGGCGGAGCGGCGTGTCATGTCGAGGATCTTGGTAGCGTTGCCGTCCAGCGTCAGCTGTCGCTCGAGCAGGCTTAGGCCGGACAGGATCGCCGCGAGGAGATTGTTGAAGTCATGGGCGAGTCCGCCGGTCAGTTTGCCGATCGCATCGAGCCGCTGCGACTGCAGCAGCTGGCTCTCCAGGCGGCGTTGCTCTGTTATGTCTTGCATGGTGCCAAGCAACTCGAGCCCAGCGTCATCTTTGGAAACCACGCCCCGATCGAAGAAGATGCGATATTCATCATTGGCGCACCGCCAGCGAAATTCGCAGCCATAGGACCCCGTCTCGCATGCGGCCGAAAGCGACTTGCTTACCTCCTCGCGATCGTCGGGGTGAACCCGGCTGAGCCCGAAATCCGGATGCGACAGGAAACGGCTCGGCGGGAACCCTGTCAGCCGCTCGACGCCTTTCGAGACGTAGCTTGCGGCGAAAGGCGCCTCAGCCGAGCGGGCATGAAAACAGATCGGAAGCGAGGCAAGAATCGCCTCCTGCCTTGCTTCCGAATGGCGCAGCGCCCGCTCGGCATCGAGTTTGTCCGACTTGGCCTTCAGCGCCTGTTCGAGCAGCCGCTGCTCCCGCGCCGCGTTTCGCTCGATCTCGCGCGTCTTCTCATGAAGATCGACGAAGACCATGACCTTGGAGCGAAGCATCACCGGGTCGAACGGCTTGAACAGGTAGTCGACAGCGCCGACGTCGTAGCCGCGCAGCATATGCGCCTCTTCCTTGCTGATCGCGGTAAGGAAGATGATCGGCGTGTTTTTCGATCGTTCACGCCGGCGGATCAGCGTGGCCGTCTCGTAGCCGTCGAGGTTCGGCATGAGCACGTCGAGCAGGATGACGGCGAAATCTTCCTTGAGCAGGAAGCGCAGCGCTTCCTCACCCGACTGGGCGCAGACGACCTCGCCGACTTCGCCAAGCACCTCCGCGATGGCAAGCAGATTGCGTTCGTCGTCATCGACCGCGAGAACGCGTGCCCGCAATCCTTCGACCGGTTCGCTTCTTTCTGCCTCGATCGCGGCCATTCCTTTTACCTGCCGGAGTGCTTTCAGATGGCGGTCATCAATGCCGGCGCGAAGGGCTCAGCCCGCGCTCGCGCGCGACCGATCCAAACCCGCAGCAACGCAAGCAGCAGATCGAGATCGACCGGTTTGGCGATGTAGTCGGATGCGCCGGCGTCCAGGCATTTCTGACGGTCGCCTTTCATCGCCTTGGCGGTAACCGCGATCAATGGGATGTGGGCTATCGCCGGCATTGCCCGAATCCGACGCATGGTCTCGTAGCCGTCCATTTCCGGCATCATGATGTCGATCAAGGCGACATCGACGTCGGGTGTTTCTTCGAGCAACGCGATGCCGTCCCGGCCCCGTTCGGCATGCTGCACATCAATGTCGTAAGTCTCCAGCACGCTGGTCAACGAGTAGATGTTGCGAATGTCGTCGTCGACGATCAGAACCTTGGCGCCGGCGAGATCGGCATTGTCGACCTGCTCGGTGGCCAAGATCTGTTCGCTCTGCGTGTCGCTTGGCAGTGCCGCCGAGATCAGGAGCCCGAGCTGGCCGAAGTTATCGGCACGTGGGACATCGCCCAGTGCCGGATGCAGCGCGACCTGCTGCAGAAACGCGTCCGGGTGCGGCGTGAAGAACAGCAGGCGCGGTAGAGCGTCGCTGAATTGAGACACGATTTCGTCGAGCATCTGGGCGTTGTCCTTGGCCGAACGCCCAAACCCGAAAACAATCGCGTCATAAGCGGCGGCGCCCGGCTCGTCCACGTTGGCGGCGACACGACCGACCGCGGTGACCGAGGTGATGCCATCTCGAATGGCTTCCACCAGGGCCAGGCGGCGCTCGGGGTCAGGATCGGCGATCAGCACGTTGCGCTGCACCCTCAGGTTCCGCGAATGGATTTCCTCGAAAACGCGGGCGAGCTCGCCGGCCGAAACCGGCTTGCTCGAAACGCTTGCAGCGCCCCTGCGCGTCAGCACTTCGAGATCTTCGGCGCCGGAGATGACATGGATCGGAATGCTCCTGGTCTTCTGGTCATGCCGCAGAAGGTCGAAAAGCACCCAGCCGTCGATGTCTGAAAGGCCGAGATCGAGCGTAATGGCATCGGGCATCAGCTTGCGGGTCAGCGCAAGCGTGCCGGAGCCGGCGGTTGAAAGCACCCCCTTCAGTCCGGCGGATCGAGCAAGACCGAGCAGCAGCCCTCCGAAAGTCGGGTCGTCCTCGACAATAAGCACCACCCTGTCCGAGGGATTGATCGAGTCACGATCGTCCGCAAGTTCTGGGGTAACCGAGGTGTCTGCTGGCTGGACGCCCGCCGCGATGACTTCGGCAGGCGAAAGCTCGATCGGCGCCGCCAGGCTGCTGCTGCGCGGGCCGTCGAAGGGGATGACCAGGGTGAAGGTCGATCCCTTGCCTGGCTCGCTTTCGACGCGCAGCTCACCGCCGAGCAGCCGGGCGATTTCCCGGCTTATGGAAAGGCCGAGGCCAGTGCCGCCATATTTGCGGCTGGTCGTGCCGTCGGCCTGCTGAAACGCCTCGAAGATGAGCTTTTGCTTGTCTTCCGGAATGCCGATCCCGGTATCGGTAACGGCGATCGCCAGTGCCCGGGGCGGCGCCGCACCGTTTTTGCGGCCGGTTCTCTCGGCATGGATGTTCAGCATCACCTCGCCGTTGGACGTGAATTTGAAGGCATTGGACAGCAGATTGAGCACGATCTGCTGCAGCCGCTTTTCGTCCGTGCGGATCGTGTCAGGCAGGGCTTGCTCAATCTTGATGGTGAAGCCGAGCCCCTTGTCAGCCGCAAGCTGTCTGAAAGTCCGCTCCATATGCTGGCGCAGGTGTGCGAGCGGCATGTCGTTGATTTCGATCGACACCGTGCCGGACTCGATCTTGGAAAGATCCAGTATGTCGTTGATGAGGCTGAGCAGGTCGGTACCTGCCGAGTTGATAGTACGCGCGAAATCGATCTGCTTGTCGTTCAGATTCCCCTGCTGGTTGGTCGCAAGCAGATTGGACAGGATCAACAGCGAATTCAGCGGCGTCCTCAGCTCATGACTCATGTTCGCCAGGAATTCGGATTTGTATTTGGAAGTCAGCGCCAGTTGCTCGGCCTTCTCCTCCAGAGCCCGCCTGGCCATCTCGATCTC
Organism: Mesorhizobium sp. M1A.F.Ca.ET.072.01.1.1; assembly: GCF_004023325.1. Classification (NCBI taxonomy): domain Bacteria; kingdom Pseudomonadati; phylum Pseudomonadota; class Alphaproteobacteria; order Hyphomicrobiales; family Phyllobacteriaceae; genus Mesorhizobium; species Mesorhizobium sp. M1A.F.Ca.ET.072.01.1.1. The sequence continues at coordinate 11,959 of NZ_RZSF01000103.1, forward strand.
GAGGTTCTTGTTTTCCACCTGCTTCTTTTCATTCTCGAGCAGTTGCGCCTTTTCCTGCAGCTCCTCATTGGTGGCGTGAAGCTCTTCCTGCTTCTTGGTGAGCTCGGTCTGACGCGACTGCAGTTCGGACGTCAAAAGCTGCGATTGCTTGAGAAGCCCTTCCGTGCGCATGGTCGCGGCGATCGTGTTGAGCACGATGCCGACCGATTCCATGAGCTGCTCCAGGAAAAGGCGGTGCGTATCGCTGAACCGGCTGAACGAAGCGAGTTCGATAACCGCCTTGACCTCGTCCTCGAACAATGCCGGCAGGACGATGGCGCTCGCCGGCGGGGCCTCGCCCAGGCCGGAGGTGATGCGCAGGAAGCTCGATGGGACGTCATCGAGCATGATTGCCCGTTTGTCGGCGGCGCACTGCCCGATCAGGCCTTCGCGGAAGTCGACCCGTTGGCGGACGGTGGCCTTGCCTTCGGCGGCGTAGGACGCGGCCAGTTCCAGATAGGATTCTTCCTCGTCGCGATTGGTGACGTAGAACAGGCCATATTGCGCGTTCACCAGCGGCGCGAGCTCGGAAATGATCATCCGCGAAACCGTGGCAAGGTCCCGCTCGCCCTGCAGCATGCGCGAGAAACGGGCGAGATTGGTCTTCAGCCAATCCTGCTCGGCATTCTTCAAGGTCTGGTCCTTGAGGTTGCGGATCATCTCGTTGATGTTGTCCTTCAGCGCCGCGACCTCGCCGGAGGCCTGCACGCTGATCGAGCGGGTGAGGTCGCCCTTGGTCACGGCGGTCGACACTTCGGCGATGGCCCGGACCTGGGTCGTCAGGTTCGCCGCCAGCTGATTGACGTTGTCGGTCAGGTCGCGCCACAGGCCGGCGGCGCCCGGCACCCTGGCCTGGCCGCCGAGCTTGCCCTCGATGCCGACCTCGCGAGCCACGTTGGTCACCTGATCCGCGAAGGTCGCCAGCGTCTCGATCATGCCGTTGATCGTGTCCGCCAGCGAAGCGATCTCACCCTTGGCATCGACCGCAAGCTTGCGCTTCAGATTGCCCTGGGCAACGGCGGTGACGACGTCTGCAATGCCGCGCACCTGGTTGGTCAGATTGGTCGCCATCAGATTGACGTTGTCGGTCAAGTCCTTCCAGGTGCCGGCCACACCCTCCACCCGAGCCTGACCGCCGAGCTTGCCTTCGGTGCCGACCTCGCGAGCCACGCGCGTCACCTCGCCGGCGAACGAGTTGAGCTGGTCGACCATGGTGTTGATGGTCGACTTCAGCTCCAGGATCTCGCCTTTGACGTCGACGGTGATCTTCTTGGACAGGTCGCCTCGCGCCACCGCTGTGGTAACTTCGGCGATGTTGCGAACCTGACCGGTGAGGTTCTCGGCCATCGAGTTGACGTTGTCGGTCAGGTCCTTCCAGGTGCCGGCAACGCCGCGCACCTGTGCCTGACCGCCGAGCTTGCCTTCGGTGCCGACCTCGCGAGCCACGCGCGTCACTTCCGAGGCAAAGGAGTTCAATTGGTCCACCATCGTGTTGATGGTGTCCTTGAGCTCCAGGATTTCACCGCGCACATCGACCGTGATCTTTTTCGACAGATCGCCGAGTGCGACGGCGGTCGTCACCTCCGCAATGTTGCGCACTTGGCCCGTGAGATTGGCGGCCATGGCGTTGACGTTGTCGGTGAGGTCCTTCCAGGTGCCGGCAACGCCGCGTACCTGCGCCTGTCCGCCGAGCTTGCCGTCGGAACCCACTTCGCGGGCGACGCGCGTCACCTCCGAGGCGAAGGAGTTCAACTGGTCCACCATCGTATTGATGACGTCCTTGATCTGCAGGATTTCGCCCAAGGCGTCGACGGTGATCTTCTGGGTCAGGTCGCCGGTGGCGATTGCGGTCGCGACCTTGGAGACGTCGCGCAATTGCACGGTCAAATTGCCGGCCATCGCGTTGACATTGTCGGTCAGATCCTTCCAGGTGCCGCCGACGCCCTCGACATGCGCCTGACCTCCCAATTTGCCTTCCGAGCCCACTTCGCGCGCCACGCGGGTGACCTCCGACGCGAAGGAATTGAGCTGGTCCACCATGGTGTTGACGGTGTTCTTCAGTTCGAGGATTTCGCCCTTCACATCGACGGTGATCTTTTTCGAAAGGTCGCCCCTGGCAACGGCCGTGGTAACATCGGCGATATTGCGCACCTGCCCGGTCAGATTGGCGGCCATCAGGTTGACGTTGTCCGTCAGGTCCTTCCATGTGCCGCCGACTCCGCGGACTTCAGCTTGGCCGCCCAGCTTTCCCTCGGTGCCGACCTCGCGTGCCACGCGGGTGACTTCCGAGGCGAAGGAGTTCAGCTGGTCCACCATCGTGTTGATGGTGTTCTTCAGCTCCAGGATCTCGCCCTTCACATCGACGGTGATCTTCTTCGAGAGGTCACCCAGTGCCACCGCGGTAGTCACTTCGGCGATGTTGCGCACCTGACCGGTAAGATTCGCCGCCATGGAATTGACGTTGTCGGTCAGGTCCTTCCAGGTGCCGGCGACACCGCGCACCTGTGCTTGGCCGCCGAGCTTGCCTTCCGTGCCGACCTCGCGCGCCACGCGCGTCACCTCGCCGGCAAATGAGTTGAGCTGATCGACCATGGTGTTGATGGTCGATTTCAGTTCCAGAATTTCGCCTTTCACGTCGACGGTAATCTTCTTGGAGAGGTCGCCCAAAGCCACCGCCGTCGTCACATCGGCGATGTTGCGGACTTGGCCGGTCAGGTTGGCGGCCATCAGGTTGACGCTGTCGGTGAGGTCTTTCCAAGTACCGCCAACGCCCTCGACACGGGCTTGGCCTCCGAGTTTGCCCTCGGTGCCGACCTCACGCGCGACGCGGGTCACCTCCGAGGCGAAGGAGTTGAGCTGGTCCACCATCGTGTTGATGGTGTTCTTCAGTTCGAGGATCTCACCCTTCACGTCGACGGTGATCTTCTTCGACAAGTCGCCAGACGCGACAGCCGTGGTCACCTCCGCAATGTTGCGCACCTGGCTGGTCAGATTGGTCGCCATCGCGTTGACATTGTCGGTCAGGTCCTTCCACGTGCCCGCCGCCCCCCTGACGCGTGCCTGACCGCCCAGCTTGCCTTCGGTGCCGACCTCGCGCGCCACACGCGTCACCTCCGACGTGAAGGAGGCGAGCTGCTCAACCATGGTGTTGACTATTTTACCGATGCGCAGGAATTCGCCACGAAGCGGCCTGCCGTCAATTTCCACCATCATGGATTGGGACAGATCGCCCTTGGCGACCGCGCCGATGACGCGGGCAACTTCCGCGGTGGGCTGCACCATGTCCTCGATCAGGTCGTTGACCGAACGGACGCTCGATTCCCAGCTGCCTTTGGCGTTCCTCACATGGCCGCGTTCGCCGATGCGGCCGTCCTTGCCGACGACCCTGCTCAGCCGCGCAAATTCTCGCGCCATCTGGTCGTTCAACTCGACGATCTGATTGAATGTGTCGGCGATCTCGCCGTTCAACCCTTCATAAGAATTCTCGATGCGGACGGAGAAGTCACCGTTTCGAAAGGCTTTGAGGGCGTTGAGTATCTGACGGGAATCGAATTGTTCCTTTGACGAACGAGAAACGCCCACACTCCCCTCCGCGCCTGCCCCGACAGCTATATTAAGCCGAGGGCCAGAACGCATCGCGGCCTGTTTGGTTCCGTGCCTGTTTGAACAGGTGGTTAATCAGATGTGGCGAAGCTTGCCGTAGAGACGCTCAGGCCGGATTCTTATGCAGCCGAACTGCCCGGCTCTTCTTCTCCGCCATTCGGATCGCCCGGGGCCGTTGCCCAGGCGAGCTCGACCAGCGTCACCGTGCGGCGGCCAGCACCGTCGATCTGGCAGACGATCAGCCCCTGCTCCTCGATGTAATCGAGCAGGCGCCGGGCGCGACGCAGCGAATGCGAGCCATAAGCGCGGGCGATCGCCGCGTCGCTCGGGCAGGGCCAGCCTTCCTTCGCCGCCCTCGCGATCATCATGAACACGCCCTGCATGTCCTCCGGCAGAAGCGATGCGCGCACGGAGACGTCGCGCCACGCGTCGTCCTCGGCGATGTCCGAGCCGACGCCGGCGCGGGCGCGCGTCAGCATGCGTCGGAATTCCGAAAGGTCGGGCACCACCGAAGCGAGTCCTTCGATTCGGCAGCGGACCACGAACTCCTGATAGAGCACGCCGATGACTCGGAATCCGGCATCGGGCTCAGCCAGGATAGCGCGCAGGATACGGTCCATCCGCCCGCGCCGCTCGGCGAGGTCCTCGGCGCTCGGCTGCGGCTCGGCCGGCTCGGGGCGGATGTCGAGCGGCGCAGCCTTGGCCGCCATCAACTGATCGAGCAGGTCGGGCGAAGGCCGGCGCTGCGGCCGGACCGTCTCCGGCGGCGGTGCCGCGAGGATGATGGCGCGCGCATCTTCAAGCGTCGCTTCGGGCAGCGGCATCAGCCGCGGCGTGCCGTTGCGCGGGCTCGTCTCGGTCGATCCGATCCGCACGCTGAGCGGGCGGCGCGACAGCGCCGGACCGAGCGCCATGAAATGCCCGCGCTCGAGATCGCGGAAGGCTTCCGCCTGCCGCCGCTCCATGCCGAGCAGGTCGGCGGCGCGCGCCATGTCGATGTCCAGAAAGGTGCGGCCCATCAGGAAGTTGGAGGCCTCCGCCGCGACGTTCTTGGCGAGCTTCGCCAGCCGCTGCGTGGCGATGATGCCGGCGAGCCCGCGCTTGCGGCCGCGGCACATCAGATTGGTCATGGCGCCGAGCGAAAGCTTGCGCGCCTCATCCGAGACCTCGCCTGCAGCAGCAGGCGCGAAGAGCTGCGCCTCGTCCACCACCACCAACATCGGATACCAATGGTCGCGCGCGACCTCGAACAACCCGCCAAGGAAGGCTGCGGCGCGCCGCATTTGGTTCTCGGCATCGAGCCCTTCGAGGTTTAGCACTGTCGAGACGCGGTGGATGCGCGCTCGCTCGCCGGCCGCCTGCAGGCCGCGCTCGGTATGATCCTCGGCGTCGATCACCAGATGGCCGTAGCGCTCACCGAGCGAGACGAAGTCGCCTTCGGGATCGATGATGGTCTGCTGCACCCAGGGCGCGCTCTGCTCCAGCAGCCGGCGCAGCAGATGCGACTTGCCCGAGCCCGAATTGCCCTGCACCAGCAGGCGGGTCGCCAGCAGCTCTTCAAGGTCGAGGGCCGCCGGCGCGCCTGCCGACGTCTGCCCCATCTCGATCGCAACCGTCATATTCTCGACTCGGATAGTCTCCCTGCGCGGGAGGGACTTAGCAACCGACGCGCGGTGCGTCGAGCACGGGGCCAAGGGCTCGGCGCGATGTTCCACACTTAACGGCAGGCCATCGCCAGCTGAACTGGTCCGACCACCATTTCGCTGGCGCAATCTCCTGATCGGCGTATCATCCCTTGAGGGAGGGGTTCATGGCAGGAGGAGGCTTATGAACGTCGCTGCGGAGGTGCCCGTCGTAGACCTGACGGTGCAAGACATTGTTTCGTCTGCTCTTTCGAAATTTCGCGCCGGCGACACCGTTTCGACCCGGGCAATGCTCGATGCCATCCGCCAATCGGACCCCGCCTGCGGGGACAGCGACGACCATCTGGTCGAACTGATCGTCATGGCCGCTGTTGGTAAGACCATGGGCGTCGTCTTCGATCACCGCTCGCCCGATGAGCGGTTGCCGCGCCTGTCCTAACCTCGTTACTCTGAAAAGGATTCAGGCGAGGCGCTGCAAATCCTTGTTTGGCGGATGTCGGTGTCCCAAAACGCGCACACATCCGGGCGACATGCATTAGCTTCCGAGCGGATGCGGCATATAACCGACAAAGCCGGCGATCTTCCAGCGCCCGCCGACCTTGCGGCAGAAATAGAGCGTTTGCCATTTGAGCCGATCGACGCTGCCGTCGGCCTTGGCGATCGAGCCGTCGAACTTCTTGTGCAGCACAGCACGATCGCCGTCGACGTCGATGTCGCGCAGGTTGGTGACGCGGAAAATCGCCTCGCGCAGCGGCTCGGCGAATTCCGTCGCGGCTGTCTCCTTGGCCTGCCGCAGCCATTCGTCGCGATAGACTTCCAGCCTGGGAAACTGCAGCCGCCAGGCGTCGGCATTGGGCAGGAAATGCGCATGCATGCCGAAGAAGCTTTCGGCAATGAAGTCGTCCTCGACCAACGACCAGTCCTGGCCGAGGAAGGCGTCGATGTCGCGCCGCACCAGCATTTCCCACAACGCATGGCGATCGGCATCGCCTTCCGGAAACGGATTCTTGTCAAAGGTCATGTTGGTTCTTCCCCTTGCGTTCGATCAGCAACCCACCGGTCGCATCGCCGGTTCGGGGTGCAGGATGCTCACGATTTGTAATAAAGCAACATGAATTTCGGAAAAATGTTGCTTTCCGACATTGCCTCTTGGAGGATCACCTCTACAAGCGTAGACGGCTGCAAGAACGGTCCTTACGCTCGACAACAGGAGATTCATTTGCCCAAGCAGTGCTTTGGAAAATCGCATGTCCCGCTCTCGCCTGCCGTCCGCGCCGGCGATTTCGTCTATGTCTCCGGCCAGGTGCCGGTGGGCAGCGACGGCCTTGTAGTCAAGGGCGGCATAACTGACCAAGCCGAGCAGGTGCTGCAAAACGTCAAGGCTGCGCTGGCGCTGGCCGGATGCACCATGGACGACGTGGTGAAGACCACCGTCTGGCTCGAGGACGCCCGCGATTTCGGCGCGTTCAATACAGTCTATGCCAGGCACTTCCCGAACGACCCGCCGGCGCGCACCACCGTCGAGTCGCGCCTGATGATCGACATCAAGATCGAGATCGAGGCCGTCGCCTACCGGCCGGTCTGATCGGGGCCAGGACAACAACGGAGGCGCGGAATGCAGTTCGACCTGTTGATCAAGGGCGGCCGTGTGATCGACCCGGCTTCCGGTTTGGATGCGCCGCGCGACATCGCCGTCGCCGATGGTCGAATCGCCGCGATCGAAGCGGCCATCGATAGCGAGACCGCCGGTGAGGTGGTCGACGCCGGGGGCTGCATCGTCACTCCCGGCCTCGTCGATCTGCACAGCCACGTCTACTGGGGCGGCACCTCGCTCGGCGTCGACGCTGACCGTCTCGCCGCCAAGAGCGGCACCACCACCTTCATCGATGCCGGCAGCGCCGGCGCCGGCAATTTCCTGGGGTTTCGCCGCCATGTCATTGAGCGTTCGAAGGTCCGCATCCTTGCCTACGTCAACATCTCGTTTGCCGGCATATTCGGCTTCGCCGAGACGGTATCCGTCGGCGAATGCCT
>NZ_RZSF01000104.1:0-19268 GCF_004023325.1 Mesorhizobium sp. M1A.F.Ca.ET.072.01.1.1
GCCTCTACCAGGGCGAGGAGCTTGGGTTGGAGGAAGCCGAGCTTGCCTATGAGGACCTGCGCGATCCGCTGGGCATCCGTTTTTGGCCGGGCGTGAAGGGCAGGGACGGCTGCCGCACCCCGATGGTGTGGCAGGCCGGGGCCGAAAATGGTGGCTTCTCCGTGGGCAAGCCCTGGCTGCCGGTACCGCCGTCGCATCGCGCCCGCGCGGTCGATGTGCAGGAGGGCGAGGACGGTTCTGTCCTCGCCGCCTATCGCTCGATGCTGGCCTTTCGCAAGCGCCATCCGGCGCTGATCGCCGGCTCGATCCGGTTCCTAGGGGCGGAGGGCGATGTGCTTGCTTTCATCCGTCAGCGCGAAAACGAGAACTTGTTATGCGTCTTCAACTTCGCTGGTGAGCCGGCGAACTGGACGCTGCCGGCCGAGATCAGCGATGTCGAGATAACGGTTCTTGCCGTAGACGTCGCCGGCGTTCTTGGCGGTGTTCTCGGAGAAATTGCGCTGGCGCTGCCGCCTGTAGAGTGCTTCGTCGGGAGAATTGGCTGACGGTCGCTACTGCACCAGCACCGAGCGTCCGCAAGTCGCGCCGGTGACCCGCACATCGGCCTCGCCGACATGCACGCCAAGCACCGCAAGCACATTGTAGACGAGGTTGTCGACCGGCGCGGTGACGCTGTTGAGCAGCGTCGTCACCGCCGGCTTCACCGTGCCGAGCAGGGTGGTCGCGTCGAGACCGAGGCCGAGCGCGTTGACCGTCAGCGACAGGTTGTTCACCAGCGAGGCGGTGAGCGACTGCGTCAGGTTCTTGGTCGACACTGTCTTGATCGCCTTGTTGGCGATCTCGGTGGCGCTGAAGGTCAGGTTCGTCGGCGCCATGCTGGTGACCGAGAAGGCCGACGATCCCTTGATCTGCAGCAGATTGAGGTTGATCAGCATCATCTTGAGGCTGACGTCGGCGATGTCGGCGTCGCTGAAGGATTGCGGCTTGCCGAAATCCGCGAAGCCGCTGGCGTTGCTGTCGGCGAGATGGGCCGCGACGACGCCCGGCTGCGCGGCGATGGAGACCTTGATGCTGGAGCGGCCGGTCGGGCAGCTGATGTCGGTCAGCTTGGCTTCGGCATAGGCGACCTCGATACTGAGCGGCAGGTTGACGGCAAGCAGTTTGACGCCGCCGCCCAGATTAATGCCGGCTGTGCCATTTCCGGTGCCGTTGCCGAAGCCATTGCCGTTGTTCCCGTTCCCAATCCCGACGCTGGCATTGAGCTTGATGCGCGTCTGCGCAGTGCGCACCACCGTGCCCAATTCTCCCACCGCCAGCCATGGCGACGATTGCATGGGTTCGCCGACGGCGACCTGGAGCGTCGTCGATGTCAGTCCCGGTATCGTCGCCCCGAGGTCGACCGTAACCTTGTTCGTGCCGTTGGCGAGCGCCGCGGCTGCGCTCAGCATGCTCATGGCGCTGGCGCTGACCGAAAGCCCGGCGGGCTTCTGTCCGAGCCCCAGACTGCCTACCGAGCCGAGGTCGACGAGATGGCCAAGCGGGACCTTGACCGAGTTGGTGGCGCTCGAGGCCATAGTCTGCAGCGCGAGCTTGGCGGTGCGGTCGAGCCCGGGCACGTTGGCCATCGCGGTGGCGATCTGGCCGACCGTTGCCTTCGAGCCGAGCACGTCCGAATAGGTAACACCGGTCAGACGCAGCTGCGTCGCCAGCGCATCGGTGAAGGAGAGCACGTCGAAATCGGCCGAGATCAGCGAATTGTAGTCCATCACGCTGAGTGAGAGGTTGCCGCCCAGAAGCGCGCCAAGCAGCGCGTTGAGGATGCCGCCATTGACGCTGGCGAGCCGCGATCCGACCGAGAATGCTGCTGCGGGCTGGGCGCTTGCGGTGGCAGTCGTGCCGATCACCGGCGGGGCCATCACCGAAGCGGCGAAATAGAGCGTGCCGAGCTTCTTCATCGACACCTGGACGGCATTGTAGGGCAGCTTGCCTGCTTCGAAGCGGCTGCCGGCCGCGATGGAACTGACCCCCGAATAGCGTCCGGGCACGACCTCGACGACCGCCTTGCTGGCGGTCGGCACGATGTTGGTGCCCTGCTGCTGCACGGCCACGGACGTGATTCCGTTGTCCTTCAACGTCGTGAGTACGGCTTGCTGGGCTTTGTTGATGTTGGCGGCGGCGGTGATCGCGGCGAGGTCGACGATCGACTGCGCGGCGCGGCGTTCGTTATAGAGCGAGCCCTCATCAATCGCGAACGCGGTCAGCGTCAGCGCCACTGGCGTGCAGAGCGCGGTCATAACCGCGAAATTGGCGCGCCGGTCGGCGATCAGCCGTCGCGCAGCGTCCATCACTCCCCCCGCGGAGTAGCGCATCATATGCCTCCGACCCGGATCGTCGACTGGCGCTGGATCGTGGTCCCCGGCAACGGCAGCGTCCGGAACAGGCTCCAGATCGGCAGGTCGCGCGCGTCATAACTGACTGAGACGATGAACTGGCTGCCGTCGACGGTGCTGTCCTTGGCGTCGACCGTCAGCTTTTTCGGGTCGACAAAAGCATAGCCGGCGACGTCATGGCTGATGAAATCGGTGACCAGCGCCTGGCGCTCCGTCTGGTTGAGGCCGGCGATCGCCGTTCGCGCCGCGTCCGCGGCGATCTGCTGGACCGAATGGCTGGCGCCGAAATAGATTCCGTATGCAACCATTCCGAGCAACAGCAGGATGAAGATCGGCGCCAGCATGGCGAACTCGACCGCCGATGTGCCCGCGGCGTCAGCCCGGAAACGGAACCAAGGAGCAAGGAAATTTCGGTTCTTCAGCATGGGCCGGAGAATGCCAAAACCTGCTTGCAAAAACAGAAAACGGCTGGAACAACCGAAAGGTGCACACAGTTGAACGGGACGCCTAAGCTTTAGATATCGCTGTTTTAGCGAAACGCTGCTCACTCAACGTCAAGCAGCGGGCAGTTGAAATAAGATATTCCTCTGTCTAGTCTCCCGCCACCAGCCGCCGGAAGGGAACCGGGGGCGCGCTCAAAAGGGACCCGTTGACGGTTCCGGGGCGTCAACACTCAAGGCGTGGTTGAGGGGCCGCGCCAACAAGGGAGAGACTTCATGCTCAAAAACCTGCTGAAGGCGACCGTGTTCGCCACCACGATGGCTTTGGCGACCGGTGCTTTCTACACGCCCGCCTTTGCCGAGACCGTCTACAATCGCGGATCCGCTGCCGAGGCGGAGACGGTCGATCCGCACAAGACGTCGACGGTCTACGAGGCCGATATCATACGCGACCTGTTCCAGGGCCTCGTCATGCATGACCCGAAGACGAACCTCATTCCGGGCGCCGCCGAAAGCTGGACGGTGTCCGACGACGGCACTGTCTACACCTTCAAGCTGCGCAAGGACGGCCTGTGGTCGGATGGCAGCCCGGTGACGGCGGACGACTTCGTCTACTCGTTCCATCGGCTGGAAGACCCGGCCACCGCTGCAGAATACGCCTCGATGCTCTATCCGGTGAAAGGCGCCGAGGACTTCAACACCAAGAAAGGCAAGGCCGAGGATATGGGCGTGAAGGCGATCGACGCCAACACCCTGCAAGTCACGCTGAAGGCTCCGACGCCCTACTTCCTGGAGATGCTGACCCACCAGGCGACCTATCCGGTCAACAAGGCTTCGATCGACAAGCTCGGCGCCGACTGGATCAAACCGGGCAAGCTGGTCTCCAACGGCGCCTATACGCTGGCGGAGTGGGTTCCCAACGACCATATGAAACTGGTCAAGAACCCGAAGTTCTGGGACGCCGCCAGCGTCAAGCTCGACGTGGTCAACTACATCCCGACCGAGGATCGCTCGTCCGCGATGAAGCGCTTCGAGGCCGGCGAACTCGACAGCTATGGCGACCTGCCGACCGAACAGCTCGCCGATCTCAAAACCAAATTCGGTGACCAGATCCGTGTGGGGCCATATCTCGGCACCTATTATTATGCGGTCAAGACCGACAAGGCGCCTTGGGACAACGTCGAGCTGCGCAACGCCATCTCGATGGCGATCGATCGCGACTTCCTCGCCGAGAAGGTCTGGCAGAACTCGATGCTGCCCGGCTATTCGATGGTTCCTCCGGGCATCGACGGCTACACGCCGGCACTGGCAAAATACGCCGACATGTCTCAGATCGACCGCGAGGATGCGGCCAAGAAAGTGCTGGAAAAGCTGGGCTATACACCCGAGCATCCGTTGAAGATGGAGATCCGCTACAACACCTCGGAGAACCACAAGAACACGGCGGTCGCCATCCAGGAACAGCTGAAGCCGCTCGGCATCGAGGTGACGCTGCTCAACACCGACACCAAGACCCACTATGGCTTCCTCGAGCAGAAGGGCAACTACGACGTCGCCCGCGCCGCCTGGATCGCCGACTACAAGGATCCGGAGACCTTCCTCGGCATCTCGCGCAAGGCGAGCGGCAACAACTACTCGAACTACAACAGCCCTGCCTATGAAGCCGCCATGGACAAGGCAGCCGCCGCCGGCGGCAAGCCTGAGGAGCGCATGAAGGACCTCGCCGCAGCGGAGCGCATCCTCGTCGACGATGTCGGCCAGATCCCACTGCTCTACTACAGCTACCACGATATCGTTTCCTCCAAGCTGCATGGCTTCGAGGACAATGTCATGGACATTCATCCGTCTCGCTTCATCTCCAAGGACTGACAAGGAACCTTGGCCGTGCCGCCGCTCTCTTTCAGGGAGTGGCGGCCGCGGTCTGTCGTCGTGCCGGGCCGAAAGTCGCATTGGATTTTCGGCGATCGCGGTGCGAAGATCAGAGATGCCAGCGCGCCACGATCTCGTCTGGAGAGCCGTCGCCCTGGCTGAAGCGGGGCGCCGATGCTGCGTTATGTCTTCCGGCGGCTATTGACCGCCATCCCGACGCTGTTCGTCATCGTGACGGTGGCGTTCTTCCTGATCCGCGTCGCGCCAGGCGGCCCGTTCAACCAGGAGCGGGGCTTGAGCCCCGAGATCAGGGCCAATCTCGAAGCCCAGTTCGGCCTCGACGATCCGCTCTGGCTGCAATATCTCCACTATCTCGGCAATCTTTTGCGCGGCAGTTTCGGACCGAGCTACAACCTGCCGGATTTCACCGTCACCGAACTCTTCGCCAAGGGCCTGCCGATCTCGGTGCAGATCGGTACCTCGGCGCTGGTGCTGGCGCTGCTGCTGGGCTCGATCCTCGGCACGATCGCGGCGCTCAACCAAAATAAAATAGCCGACTATTCGGTGATCGCCTTAGCCACCGCCGGCAGCACCATCCCCACCTTCGTCACCGCGCCGGTGATCCAGCTCGTCTTCGGCCTTTCCTGGAAGCTGTTGCCGATCGGCGGCTGGGGCGACGGCGCCTTAATCAACAAGGTCGGGCCGGTGCTGACGCTTGCCCTGCCGCAGGTCGCCATCGTCGCCCGCCTGATGCGCGGCTCGATGATCGAGAGCCTGCGCTCGCACCACATCCGCACTGCCCGTGCGCTCGGCCTCTCCGACTGGTCGGTGGTGGTCAAGCACGCGCTGCGCGGCGCCGTGCTGCCGATCGTCTCCTTCACCGGTCCGGCGGCGGCGGCGCTGCTCACCGGCTCGATCATCGTCGAGACCATTTTCTCCATTCCAGGCGTCGGCCGCTACTTCGTAGACGCTGCGCTCAACCGCGACTACACGCTGGTCATGGGAACCGTGGTGGTGATCGCGCTCTTCACCATCGTTTTCAACCTGATCGTCGATCTTCTCTATGCGGTCGTCGATCCGAGGGTGCGCTATGACTGAGCTTGCCGTAGCCGCTCCGGAGCCGATCGTCGGCCGCTCGCTCTGGGGCAATGCCTGGGCGCGGCTGAAGCGCAACCGCGCCGCCATGTTCAGCCTCTACTATCTGGCATTCATTGCCGTCATCAGCGTATTCGGCCCTATGGTCGTGCCGCATGAATACACGACCATCTACGGCGACTATGTGCGCACGCCGCCGAGCCTGTCGGCCTATCCAAAGCCCGACATGATCCAGGGCGCGCTAAGCGACGCGATCAAACGCATGCGCGTCGACATCAAGGAGTGGCACCAGGACGGCAGCCGCGTCGTCGTCACCGTCACCTCCAAGAAGCCGGTCGACGACCGCAATATCCGCTATCTCGACCGCTCCGACGCCTTCGACGACACGAAGATCGAGAGCAAGTCGCCCGATGGGCTCGAAATGACCATGAGCGCGGCCGTCAAGCAGCAGTATTTCTTCTTCGGCACCGACAACACCGGGCGCGATCTGTTGTCTCGCACGCTGATGGCCGGGCGCATTTCGCTCGCGATCGGCCTGCTTGCCGGTGTCGTCGCCGGCGTCATCGGCGTGATCTACGGCGCGACGGCCGGCTTTGCCGGCGGCAGGGTCGACGAGGTGATGATGCGCATCGTCGACGTGCTTTACTCGCTGCCCTTCATCTTCTTCGTCATCATGCTGGTGGTGTTCTTCGGCCGCAACTTCGTGCTGATGTTCCTGGCGGTAGGGGCGGTGCTGTGGCTCGACATGGCGCGCATCGTGCGCGGCCAGGCGCTGTCGATCCGCAGGCAAGAATACGTTCAGGCGGCGGAAGCGATGGGTGTCGGCCAGCGCGGCATCCTCGTGCGCCACGTCATCCCCAACCTGCTCGGGCCGGTGGTGATCTACATGACGCTGCTGGTGCCGCAGGTCATCATCCTGGAAAGCTTCCTGTCCTTCCTCGGGCTTGGCGTGCAGGAGCCGATGACCAGTTGGGGCGTGCTGATTTCGGTCGGTGCCAAGAACATCGGCTATGCCAACTGGCTGCTGTTGTTCCCGGCCTTCTTCCTCGTTTCGACGCTGTTCGCGCTGAACTTTGTCGGCGACGGCCTGCGCGACGCGCTCGACCCCAAAGATCGATAAGGATGGGGATCGCTGACATGGCTTCCGAAACGATCCTCAGCGTCAAGGACCTGCGCGTCCGCTTCCAGACCCTCGACGGCACCGTCGAGGCGGTGAAGGGCATCAGCATAAAGGTCAATGCCGGCGAGACCGTCGCCGTCGTCGGCGAATCCGGATCCGGCAAGAGCCAGACGATGATGGCCGCGATGAGCCTGCTTTCCTCCAATGGCGAAGCGACCGGCCAGGTCGACTACCGCGGCCGCAACCTCCTGGAGATGACCAAGAGCGAGCTCAACAAGGTTCGCGGCCGCAAGATCAGCATGATCTTCCAGGAGCCGATGACCTCGCTCGATCCGCTCTACACCATCGGCAACCAGCTCATCGAGCCGATCCGCCGCCATCGCGGCCTGAGCGCCCAGGCCGCGCGTGAAGAGGCGCTGAAGCTGTTGAGACTGGTGCACATCCCCGATCCCGAGCGGCGGATGAAATCCTATCCGCACGAAATGTCGGGCGGCCAGCGCCAGCGCGTCATGATCGCGATGGCTTTGGCGAACGATCCCGATATTCTGATCGCCGACGAGCCGACGACGGCGCTGGACGTCACCATTCAGGCGCAGATCCTGATGCTGCTTGCCGAACTGCAGCGCAAGCTCGGCATGGCTATCGTCTTCATCACCCATGATCTCGGCATCGTCCGCCGTTTCGCCGACCGCGTCTATGTCATGCGCCAGGGCGAGGTGGTGGAAGAGGGCGAGGCGGAAGCGCTTTTCGCCAATCCGCAGCACGCCTACACCAAGATGCTGCTCGCCGCCGAGCCGACCGGCACCAAGGCGGCCGCGCCCGCCAATTCGCCCGTGCTGCTCGAAGGCCGCAACGTGGAGGTCGTCTTCAAGATCGGCGGTGGTTTTCTCGGCGGCGAGCCGCTGATGTTGCGGGCCGTCGACAAGATATCGATCCGGCTGAAGCGCAACCAGACGATCGGCATCGTCGGCGAGTCCGGCTCCGGCAAATCGACGCTCGGCCGCGCGCTGCTGCGGCTGCTCCCCAGCGACGGTGTCATCCGCTTTGGCGACCGCGACATCTCAGAGGCCGACCGCCACGCGATGCGGCCGCTGCGGCGCGAATTGCAGCTCGTCTTCCAGGATCCGTTTGGCTCGCTGTCGCCGCGCATGACGGTTGGCCAGGTCATCACCGAAGGGCTTTTGGTGCACGAGCCTTCGCTGACGGGCAAGCAGCGCGACCAGCGTGCCGTCGAGGCGCTGCGCGAGGTCGGCCTCGACCCGAACGCGCGCAACCGCTACCCGCATGAGTTCTCCGGCGGCCAGCGCCAGCGCATCGCCATTGCCCGCGCTATGATCCTGAAGCCGAAAGTGGTGGTGCTTGATGAGCCGACCTCGGCGCTCGACCGCTCGGTGCAGAAGCAGATCGTCGAGCTATTGCGCAAGCTGCAGGCGGACCACGGACTGTCCTACCTCTTCATCAGCCACGACCTCGCAGTGGTGCGCGCCATGGCCGACTACATCATCGTCATGAAGCAGGGAAAGATCGTCGAGGAAGGGCCGGCCGAGGAGATCTTCGGCAATCCGCGGGAAGCCTACACGCAGACACTGATGAAGGCGGCGATCGATACGACCAGGTTCCGCATCAGCGCTTGAGACTTCCGCTGCTCGGCGACGCCCTGGTCACTGCGAGGACGGGCAGCGGCTCTTCCTGGCCGCGATGATCGCCTGCTGCTGTTGCTGCAGCCGCTCGATCCTGGCGGTATCGCGATTGGCCACGACCGTCTTCACGCGCTCGCCGCCGAGCAGCCAAGTCGGCACGCTGGTATTGGCGACCTTGCCGCGGCTGATCGCCGTCCGCGAAATATCGGTGGCGGTGTCGCCGAGCGCGCTGTTGAGCTCGGCGCAGCTCATCCCGTCGTATTTCGCCGGATTGATCGACGCAACACTCGACGAGCAGCCTGCGATCAAGGTCAACGGCAAGAGAGCCCGCAGCGTGAAATTCATACTTCTACCCGGTCTCGCCGTTCCAAAAATCGTCCAGCAGCTCTCGAATGGGATAGCGCAACCATTAGGCCAAAGTGAGGGCCTATTGTCGACCATTTATCTGATCGATTGATTGACGGCAGGCTTTTGCCAGGTCGCGGCGGCGGCGGAGGGGCCGTGGCGTGATATCGATGCGGACACGCAGCCACAAAAAATCCCGGACAGAGGTCCGTCCGAATCGAGAGCCGTAAAATTGTATTGCGGTCCGTTACCGATCCTTAGGCATGGTTGAAACTGCTCTGCGGCGTTAACGCCACGGTTGCGTTGCGTCTGCGATATTGCCGGCTGCACAACGCAAGGTGGGGCCTCCATGATTGACCAGATACGCTCGCTGCTCGAGCAGCATCCGATGATTCCGCTGAATTTCGGCGCGCTCGCCGACGACGCCAATCTCTATGACGCGGGGCTGACCTCCTTCGCCTCAGTGCAGATGATGCTGGCGCTCGAAGAGGAGTTCGACATCGAATTCCCCGAGACGATGCTGACGCGGCGCACCTTCTCTTCGCTGGCCAGCATCGCGGATGCGGTTTCGCAGTTGACGCGCAAGGCGGCGTAGCCATGAACGTGTTGAGAAAGATAGAGGCGGCCTCGCTCGCGGAGGCGCCCGAAGCCGCGACCGAGCGCATGCGCCGCGTCGCCGAGATCGCCGCCGGCCATGCCGACCCCGTCGACAAGGAGGGGCGTTTCCCGGCGGAGACGATCGAGGCGCTGAAGCGCGAGCGCCTGCTCGGCGTGGCGATCCCGATCGAGCATGGAGGCGAGGGGCTTGGCACGATGCAGATCGCCGACCTCATCGTGCAGCTCGGCCAGGCCTGCGGCTCGAGCGCGATGATCTATGCCATGCATCAGATCAAGACGTCGAGCTTCGTCACCCACGGAGGCGCCAGCGATTGGCACCGCGCTTATATGCGGCGCATCGCCGACGAGCAGCTTTTGATGGCTTCCGCGACGACGGAGGCCGGCATCGGCGGCAATTTGCGCAATTCGATCTGTGCGGTCGAGGTCGCCGGCGGGCGCTTCGCGCTGACCAAGGAAGCCACCGTCATCTCCTATGGTAACTATGCCGACGCCATCCTCGCCACGGCGCGTCGCGCCCCCGATGCGGCCAGCTCCGATCAGGTGATGGTGGTGATCCCGGCCGATGCCAACCGCACGCTTGAGCGCACGTCGGTGTGGGACACGCTCGGCATGCGCGGCACCTGCTCCGACGGCTTTCATCTGGTCGCCACGGGTGACGCGGCGCAGATATTCCCGAAGCCGTTCTCCGAGATCGCGGCGCAGTCGATGCTGGCCAGCTCGCACATCTTCTGGGCGGCGACCTGGTTCGGCATCGCCGCCGACGCCTTCAATCGGGCGCAGGCCTTCGTCAAGGCGGCGGCGCGCAAGCAGCCCGACTCCATGCCGCCGGGCGCGCTGAGGCTGGCCGAAGCGGCCGCCCTTTTGCAGGAGATGAAAGGCCACCTTGCGGCCGCCATCCACCGCTTCGAAGCGGCCGCGGGCGAGGACGACGCGCTGTCTTCGATCGGCTTCGCCGCCGAGATCAACGCGCTGAAGGTCGCGGCCAGCGAGAAAGCCGGCGCCGTGGTGCGTCTCGCCATGCTGGTCAACGGCATTCTTGGCTACAAGAACGGCACCCCGTTCAGCGTCGGCCGGCACCTGCGCGACGTGACCTCGGCGCCGGTGATGATCTCCAACGACCGCATCCTTTCCAATACCGCGACGCTCATGCTGATGAGCCGCTTCGACACCGGCCTGGGGAGCTGAGATGGACGCCAAGACATTCGACTCCAAGTCGCTGCTGGACAGCCTGTTCGAGAACGGCATCCTGTTCGAATCCGGCGTCGACGGCCTTTATGGCCGTTCGGGCGCATTCGAGGACGTGATCGAGCGGTTCGAGCGTCTCGTCACCCGCCTCGGCGCGCCCGACAAGGCCACCCGCATCCATTTTCCGCCGGGCATGAGCCGCGCGACGCTGGAGAAGAGCGGCTACATGAAGAGCTTTCCGCAGCTTGCCGGCTGCGTGCATTCCTTCATGGGCGGCGAGCGGGAGCATGCGCAGCTGCTCGGCATGATGGCTGACGGCGGAGACTGGACGGAGCTGCAGAAGGCGACGGACCTCGCGCTGACACCCGCCGCCTGCTATCCGCTCTATCCCACAATAGCTGCGCGCGGCCCGGTGCCGGCGCAGGGCCTTCTTTTCGAACTCTCCTCCTACTGCTTCCGCCACGAGCCGTCGAAGGACCCGGCGCGCATGCAGCTCTTCCGCATGCGCGAGTTCGTCAAGATCGGCACGGCCGAGCAGGTGCGCTCGTTCCGCGAAAGCTGGCTGAAGCGCGGCAGGGCCATGATCGAGTCGCTCGACCTGCCCTGCGAGGTCGATCTTGCCAACGATCCGTTCTTCGGCCGAGGCGGCAGGATGATGGCCAACAACCAGCGCGATCAGGGCTTGAAATTCGAGCTGCTGATTCCGGTGACCAGCATCGAGAAGCCGACCGCCTGTTTGAGCTTCAATTATCACCAGGACCATTTTGGCCAGACCTGGGGCCTGAAGTTCGCCGACGGGGAGTTCTGCCATTCGGCCTGCGTCGGCTTCGGGCTGGAGCGCGTGGCGCTGGCGCTGTTCCGCCACCACGGGCCGGACGCTGAAGCCTGGCCGGCGGCGGTCCGCGACGTGCTGTGGGGCGTGTGAGATGCTGAGAGCGATCGCCGGCCTCGATCCAGCCACCTACCGGCCGCACTGGCTGCACGATCCGCAAAGGCGGTGGCCGCAGACCAACTGCTATGTCGACCTTCTGATCGAGGTTCTGCACGCGACCGGGCACGATCCGGTCGCAGCGCTCGGTTTCACCGCGGCGCAGGATTTCGAAGGTGATCAGTTCACGTTTTTCAAGTTCCCGACCGCCGACCTGCAGAGGCTGGCGGGGCTGGACATCCAGGAGCTGGCGGTCTTCGACCGGCTGGAGACGCATGTGCTGACGCAAGTCGAGCTCGGCCGGCTGCCGCTGGTCGAGGTCGATGCCTTCTACCTGCCCGACACCCAAGGCATCACCTACCGCAGCGGCCATTCCAAGACCACAGTCGGCATCAATGCGCTCGATCCCGAGGCGCGGCAGATGCGCTACTTCCACAATGACGGCTACTTCGCGCTCGAGGGCCAAGACTATGATGGCATCTTCGGCCAATGGGATCGTGTGTCGGCAGGCGACCTGCCGCTGTTTCCTTACGCGGAATTCGTGAAGCTCGACGCCACGCGCCCCGCCCGCGACACGGTCGGGACCGCGGCGGCGCTGCTCGCGCATCACCTGAAGCG
This sequence comes from Mesorhizobium sp. M1A.F.Ca.ET.072.01.1.1, assembly GCF_004023325.1. Taxonomy (NCBI): domain Bacteria; kingdom Pseudomonadati; phylum Pseudomonadota; class Alphaproteobacteria; order Hyphomicrobiales; family Phyllobacteriaceae; genus Mesorhizobium; species Mesorhizobium sp. M1A.F.Ca.ET.072.01.1.1. The sequence goes on from NZ_RZSF01000104.1 coordinate 12,249, forward strand.
GCGGCCGAAGCGCAATCCGCTCGGCGCCTATGCGGCCGCGTTCGGCCGCCACGCTGAAAGGCTGGCGACGAAGTCGCCTGCCTATTTCCACACCTATGCCTTCAACACGCTGCGGCAGGTCGGCGCGAATTTCGAACTTCTTGGCAGTCATCTCGAATGGCTGGGGCAGCACGGCGAAACCTGCCTGACAGAGGCGGTGCAAGCCGCCGGCAACATTGCCGAGGGCGCCAAGGTCATGCAGTTCAAGCTCGCCCGCGCGATGGCGCGGCAGCGCTTCGACGGCTTGACCGAAGCAATCGCGCCGATGGCGCAGGCCTACGAAACGGTGATGAACGTGCTGGACGCCCGCATGGCCGGTGTCGCCTCCAAGGCGGCCTAGCGGGCCGGCCGAGGCGCATTTGATGATGGGTGGGGGAATGGACGCCACGGTGTCGATCGCCGGCACTGCCGGATTGCTGGATCGGGGGTGGCGGATGGCTATCTCGGCGGCCGGTGCCTGGGCTTCGCCGAATGACATCGACGCAAACGCCGAATGGCTGGACGCGGCCTGTCCCGGCACGGCGGCCGCCACGCTGGAAAAGCATGGCCGCTGGGACCGCAAGCAGCCAACCCGGCTGCACGACCGCGATGTCTGGTACAGCCGCAGGCTCGACGCGACCGGTCCGGTGCGGCTGGTGTTCGAGGGGCTGGCGACTGTCGCCGAGGTCTGGCTTGGCGAGCGGCTGCTGCTCACCTCGACCTCGATGTTCGAGCGCCATGAGGCTGCGGCAAGCCTTTCAGGGGGCGAGCAGCTCGCCATCGTCTTTCGCAGTCTCGACCGCCATCTGGAAACGGCTATCGGTCCACGCGCCCGCTGGCGCCCTCGCATGATCGACGATCAGCGGCTGCGGCTGGTGCGCACGACCCTGATCGGCCATATGCCGGGCTGGTGCCCGAGCTTCGATGTCGTCGGGCCGTGGCGTCCCGTCAAGCTGATCCACGAAAATGGCGGGCAGCGCATCCTCGATGCCGACATGCGCGCCAGGCTCGACGGCACGACCGGGCATCTTGCCGTTGCGATAACCCTCGCCGAACCCTTCGACAATGCGCAAACGGCGCATGTCAGCTGTGCCGGAGTGCGCGCGCCCCTCAAGTTCGAGACACCCACCCGGCTGACGGCGGAATTGGCCATTGCCGATGTCGCCCCATGGTGGCCGAACAGACATGGCGAGCCGGCGCTGCACGAAGTGATGGCGACGCTCGGCACGGTGCGCAGCCGGCTGGGCCGGGTCGGATTCCGCCGCATTGAGATCGATCGCGGCGCCGACGGACGCGATTTTCGCCTGGTCGTCAACGGCGTGCCGGTGTTCTGCCGCGGCGCGGTCTGGACGCCCTCCGATCCCGTGCGACTGCCCTGCGAGCGAGCCGAAATCGAGCCCGACCTCGATCTCGCGCGCCAAGCCGGCGTCAACATGCTGCGGGTCGGCGGCACCTTCGCTTATGAAAGCGATGCCTTCCACGAGCTGTGCGACGAGATGGGCATTCTGGTCTGGCAGGACCTGATGCTCGCCAATTTCGACTATCCGGCGAAGAGCGAGGCCTGGCGGGCGGCGCTGTCGCGCGAGGTGGAGAACCTGTTGAGGCGGCTTCGGCATTCGCCGTCGCTGGCGGTGCTGTGCGGCGGCAGCGAGGTGGCGCAGCAGGCCGCGATGCTCGGCATGCCGGTGGCGATGGATCCGACACCCTGGTTCGACGATGTCGTGCGTCCGGCCGCGCAGGCGATCCTGCCCGATCTGGCGCTGGTGTCCTCCTCGCCCTCCGGCGGCAGCCTGCCCTTTGCCGCGGATGGCGGCCCGACGCACTACTATGGCGTCGGCGCCTATTGCCGGCCGCTGGAGGACGCGCGCCGCGCGGAGGTGCGTTTCGCCAGCGAATGCCTCGCCTTCGCCAACGTGCCGGAACAGGCGACGCTCGATGAGCATCTGCCCGTTCCGCCCGGCCACGACCCGCGCTGGAAGGCCGGCGTGCCGCGCGATGCAGGTGCGTCGTGGGATTTCGAGGACGTGCGCGAGCATTATCTGGAGACGCTGTTCGGCGTCGATGCTCGCCGGCTGCGCATGGAGGATCCAGCGCGCTACCTCGACCTCTCGCGCGCCGTCATTGCCGAGGTGGTTGAGCGCACGATCGATGAATGGCGCAGACCGGCCTCCCCGACGGCGGGCGCGCTGGTGTTCTTTTGGAAGGATCTGCGCCCGGGAGCAGGGTGGGGCGTCGTCGATTCTGCCGGTCGGCCGAAATCGGTCTGGCATGCGCTGAGACGCGCCTTCGCGCCGCTCCGGCTGACGCTGAGCGACGAGGGCGTCAACGGGCTGGGCGTCCATCTCGTCAATGACACGGCAAGGGCAGTCGAGGCGACGCTATCGCTTGTCTGCCTGCGCGACGGCGTCACCCCGGTGGTGGCGGCGCGCCGGCCGGTCACTCTGCAGGCGCGCGGGGCGCAGTCGCTGTCGGCATTCTCGCTGCTTGGCGCCTTCTTTGATCTGTCTTACGCCTATCGCTTCGGTCCGGCGGGGCACGAGGCAACCGTGGCAAGGCTGGAAGGCCACGACGGCGAGATCTTGGCCGAAGCCTTTCATGTGCTTCCCGGCGTCATGACCACGCGACGCGATGTCGGCCTGTCGGCAGGGCTGATGCGCGGACGAGACGGCTGGCGCCTGCGGCTCGCCTGCAGACGCGCCGCCTATCACGTCGCCATCAAGGATGGGCTGTTTTTCCCGCGCGAGAACGGCTTCCACCTGATGCCGGGCGCGGGGAAGGAAATTGGCCTGGATGGGCCGGCCTATGCCACTCCGGCCGGCGTCGTGACGGCGCTGAATGGCGATCGCGAGGTGGCCTACGATGCGCCGCAAGCCGACACTGTCGAGACCAGGGTGGAGAGGATGCAGTCGTTGCGGCCTGCCGGGAGCGTGGCATGAAGGGGATCGTCTTTGCCGACACGATCGGCTGGCTTCATGAAGGCAGGGGACCCGGGCGGCGCGGCCGGGGTGTCGTGATCGCCGGGGCGCATGGCCACGAGGACCTGTGCAGCCGGCGTTTCCTGCGGCTTCTGGCTGACAAGCTGGCCGAAAACGGTCTGCGGGCGCTGCAATTCGACTATCCCGGCTGCGGCAATGCCGCCGGGGACCATTCAACGCCCGGTCAGGTGCAACGGTGGACGGCGAGCATAGGCGCGGCGATCGATCGGCTGAGGCAGGATTGCGGCGTGGCGGACGTCATTTTGGTCGGCTTCCGGCTTGGTGCCCTGCTGGCCCCGCTGGCGGCGGCCGGACGCGACGACGTGGCGGGTCTCGTGCTGCTCGCGCCGCCGTCCTCCGGCAAGGCCTATGTTCGCGAGATCACAGCCATGTCGCGCATGATCGACGCGCCGCTGGCCAGCCGCTCGGCGGGCGAAGGGGTTTTCACCGAGGGGCGCGAGGCCGCCGGCTTCCGAATTTCGCATGAAACGCTGGCTGATCTCTCGGCGCTCGATTGGCGGCATGCCGCGGCTGGCCTTCCATCCCTGCCGATGCTGGTGCTTACAAACGGCAAGCCGCTGGCTGCGGAAGAGGTGCGCGGCGGCACGGCTGGCGCTGCGGAAATCGCGACGGCCGAGTTCGATGGCTATCCTCTCTTGATGTGCGACCCGACCGCCAACCGGATTCCGGCCGCCGCTCTAGATCGCTGCGCCGCCTGGATCGCCGACCAGACCGGCGAAGCGGCAGCGGGAAAGGCCATGCCGCGCGCTGCGTCGGAGATACTGGACGGTCCGCATTACACGGAAAGCCCGGTGCTGATTGGACCGGCGCCGATGATCTGCGGTGTGCTTTGCCGACCGCGCGAACGCCAGACCGAGGCTGAGCCGGTGATCTTCCTCAATGCCGGTGGCGTGCCGCATGTCGGCTGGGCGCGCGGCACGGTGGAAGCGGCGCGAGCTCTGGCGGCGGAAGGCGTAGCCTCGCTGCGCGTCGACCTGCCCGGACTTGGCCTCAGCGATCCGACCGAGGAAGGGCGCCTGTTCCTTTATGACCGGCGCACGCGCCATGATGTAAGTCGTGCGATCAACTGGATGGAGCGAGCCGGCTACCCCGGGGTCAGCCTGGTCGGCACCTGCGCCGGCGCATTTCAGGCTTTTCACGCCGCGCGGGCCGATCGGCGGGTACGGATGCTGACCATGGTCAACCCGCTCTGCTTCGCCTGGAACAGTTCCTACGCGCTGGAGATGGCGGTCTGGAAGACTTACGAGACGTCCAAGGCCGTGCTCGGGCAGAACGCTGCCGCCAGGCAGGAGAGCCGCGAGCCGGCCGACGCCGCATGGCGCGGGATCGCTTCGCGATGCGCCCGGCTGATCGTCCGGCGCGGGCTGGAGGCGATCAAGTCCACATTGTCGATGCTGCATCCGGCCGCGCTGCTTGGACAGCGGCGGGTGGAACGCTGGATGCGCGACCTATGCGGCCGCGGCGTGCGGGTCCTCCTGGTAACCTCGGAAGGCGATCTGAGCCTGAAGGAGATCGCCCGCCATTTTGGCTCGGAGGAAGAGCGGCTCGATAGCATTCGCGGCGTGACCAGGGTCTCGCTGCCGAATGCCGACCACACGCTGACGCCGTATCACGCACGGCGCGCCGTGATCGCTCGCCTGATCGACCATGGCGGCATCAGGCGTGACGGTTATGCTCGTTCCGAGCCGGTGCGCGCGACGGCAAGCCCTTCCTTCCTGGCGCCGTAGGGGATCATCAGTTCGGCTTGAGTATTGACATGCGGCAAGCGCGTCGCGTCTTGAAGCGTCACGCAGCGATACGGTTCTCTGCGCGAAGCCGAAAGGTTTGAATAATCAGGGAAACTAAAGACTTTCGGGAGATTTCGTTCTGGTCGGAGTGGCAGGATTTGAACCTGCGACCCCATCGTCCCGAACGATGTGCGCTACCAGACTGCGCTACACTCCGTGACCAGACGGCGGGCTTATAGCCGCCACTTTCCGATCCTGCAAGCGTCAATGGCTGCACTTGTGTCGCATTTCTCGGCTTTCACCCAGCTTGCCCGGATGGCATGCGATTTAGCCGTCGGATAAAGACCGGCTTAAAGGCTTACGTGATAAGCCGCGCCCTTTACAGATCGGCATTCCGGCTCTCTGGAGTTTCGACCATTGACCTTCACGATTGTTGGCGAAGCCCGGCCCAACAGCTTCGAATTCGAGACCTCGGCGCTGATCAAGGCGTCGGGCTTTCGCGAGTACGACGCGCGCTGGTGGGTCGGCCATCCCGGCTCGACCAAGGCGCCGGAGCTCAATTTGATCGGCGTCCAGGCGCTCGGCATGGGTCTGGGCACGCTGATCCGGCGCTTGGGCGTTGGGCCGGATATCGTCACCGGCCATGATTTCCGCTCCTATTCGCTGTCGATCAAGCTGGCGCTGGTCTCCGGCCTGATGGCGGCGGGCGCCCGGGTGAAGGATATCGGCCTGGCTTTGTCCCCCATGGCCTATTTCGCGCAGTTCGCGCTCGATACACCCTCGGTCGCCATGGTCACCGCCTCGCATAACGAGAATGGCTGGACCGGCGTCAAGATGGGGGCGGCGCGGCCGCTCACCTTCGGTCCGGAAGAGATGAGCGCGTTGAAGAAGATCGTGCTCGAAGCCGACTTCGACCTCCGCGGCGGCGGTGCCTACGAGTTCATCTCCGGTTTCCGAGAGTTCTATGTCGATGATCTTACCAAGGGCAAACACATCTCGAAAAAGCTCAAGGTCGTTTGCGCCTGCGGCAACGGCACGGCCGGCGCCTTCGCGCCGGAAGCGCTGGCGCGTGTCGGCTGCGAGGTGATCCCGCTCGACGTCGAACTCGACCATGCGTTCCCGCGCTACAATCCCAATCCCGAGGACATGCAGATGTTGCGTGCCATCAGCGAGAAGGTGCTGGAGACGGGCGCAGATGTCGGACTGGGCTTCGATGGCGACGGCGACCGCTGCGGCGTCGTCGACAACGAGGGCAACGAGATCTTCGCCGACAAGGTCGGGCTTATGCTCGCGCGCGATATTTCATCGTTCCATCCGGGCTCGGCCTTCGTCGTCGACGTCAAGTCGACGGGGCTTTTCGCTACCGATCATGTGCTCAGGGCGAACGGCGCCACAACTGACTATTGGAAAACTGGCCATTCCTACATCAAGCGCCGCGTTGCCGGGCTCAGTGCCGTCGCCGGCTTCGAGAAATCCGGGCATTTCTTCTTCAACCCGCCTATCGGCCGCGGCTATGACGATGGGCTGATCACTGCGATCGTCGTCTGCCAGATGCTCGACCGCAATCCGCGGAGCTCGATGGCCGATCTCTGCCGCGCGTTGCCGCTGACCTACGGTACGCCGACCATGTCATCGCACTGTCCCGACGAGGTGAAGTACGGCGTGGTCGACCGCGTCGTGGCGGATTTTCAGACGATGCACCGCGAAGGTGCTGACTTTGCCGGCCAGAAGATCGTAAAGCTCATCACCGTCAACGGCGTGCGCGTCGTTGCGGAGGACGGCACCTGGGGCCTGGTGCGCGCCTCCTCGAACAAGCCCGAGCTTGTCGTGGTGGTCGAGAGCCCGGTATCGTCCGAGCGGCGCCGGCAGATGTTCGAAGCCGTCGACGCCGTGCTGCGCCGCAGTCCCGAAGTCGGCGCCTACAACCAGACCTTCTGACAGGGCAGCCATGAGCCAGCGCATCGTCAGTTTCGTCATGAGCGGCGGCGTCGGCTCGCGGTTATGGCCCCTGTCGCGCGAGGACAATCCCAAGCAATTCCACGACCTTTCCGGCGACGGCTCGATGCTGGCCAAGACCTTGCGCCGGCTGGCCGCGCGGCCTGAAGGGCAGACACCGATCTTTCTCATCACATCGGAGCGCCATGCCGAGCGCGTCCATGCCGATCTTGCCGGCATTGATCTCGCCGGCGGCGGGCCGCTGTTCGAGCCCACCGGGCGCAACACCGCCGCTGCCGGCGAGATCAATGCCGGCAAGATCGGCATGGACGCCCTCGGCACCG
>NZ_RZSF01000105.1:0-19240 GCF_004023325.1 Mesorhizobium sp. M1A.F.Ca.ET.072.01.1.1
GCTCTATGAGGAAGCGATCCGCCGCGGCGAGGCGAAATTGACCGCGCAGGGCGCGCTGGTTGCCGAGACCGGCCAGCACACCGGACGCTCGCCGAAGGACAAGTTCGTCGTGCGTGACGACAGCACCGCCCCGCATGTCTGGTGGGAAAACAACAAGGCGATCTCGCCGGCGCAGTTCGAGACGCTCCTCGCCGATTTCCGCGCCCATGCTGCGGCCAAGGATCTCTATGTGCAGGATCTCGTCGGCGGCGCCGACGCCGAGTTCCAGCTGCCGGTTCGCGTCGTGACGGAATTCGCCTGGCACTCGCTGTTCATCCGCAATCTCCTGATCCGCCCGCAAGCCGCCGAGCTCGACCAATTCGTACCGCAGATGACGATCATCGACCTGCCGTCCTTCCGCGCCGACCCGGCCCGCCACGGCACCCGCGCGGCGACGGTTATCGCGGTCGATCTCACCCGCAAGATCGTGCTGATCGGCGGCACGTCCTATGCCGGCGAGATGAAGAAATCGGTGTTCACCGTGCTGAACTACCTGCTGCCGCAAAAAGGTGTCATGCCGATGCATTGCTCGGCCAACGAAGGACCCGCCGGCGACGCGGCCGTCTTCTTCGGCCTTTCCGGCACAGGCAAGACGACACTGTCGGCCGATCCATCGCGCACGCTGATCGGCGACGACGAGCACGGCTGGGGGCCGCACGGCATCTTCAACTTCGAAGGCGGCTGCTACGCCAAGACGATCAGGCTGTCGGCCGAGGCGGAGCCCGAGATATTCGCCACCACGCAGCGCTTCGGGACGGTGCTGGAGAATGTGATTCTCGACGCCGCCCGCGTGCCGGACTTCGACGACGGCAGCCTCACCGAGAACACGCGCTGCGCCTATCCGCTGGACTACATTCCCAATGCCTCGAAGACCGGACGCGCCAGCCATCCCAAAAACATCATCATGCTGACGGCCGACGCCTTCGGCGTGATGCCGCCGATCGCCCGGCTGACGCCGGCGCAGGCGATGTATCACTTCCTTTCAGGCTATACCGCCAAGGTCGCCGGCACCGAAAAGGGCATAAGTGAGCCAGAGGCGACCTTCTCGACCTGCTTCGGCGCGCCCTTCATGCCGCGCCATCCGTCAGAATACGGCAATCTGCTGCGCGAGCTGATCGCCGGCCACGGCGTCGATTGCTGGCTGGTCAACACCGGCTGGACCGGCGGCGCCTATGGTACCGGCCGTCGCATGCCGATCAAAGTGACGCGCGCCCTGCTCGGCGCGGCGCTCGACGGCTCGCTCAATGCCGCCGAATTCCGCACCGATGCCAATTTCGGCTTCGAGGTGCCGGTGGCGGTGCCGGGCGTCGACGGCGCCATTCTCGATCCGCGCTCGACCTGGGCCGACAAGGCGGCCTATGACCGGCAGGCCTCCAAGCTGGTCAACATGTTCGCCGCCAACTTCGAGAAATTCGAAACACATGTCGACGCGGCCATCCGCGGCGCGGCACCGCGCCTGCAGGAGGCGGCGGAATAGCTGCCGCTCCGAACATCTCTTTCTCCAGGACCCGGCTTCGGCCGGGCCTTTTCTTTTTCCCGCCGCCGCGCCATGACTGTGCGCATGAATGCCGACGACAGGATCATCATCGCCAGTGACGCGGTCATCCATCCGGACGACCTGCACGAGGACTTCATCCGCTCTTCCGGGCCGGGCGGCCAGAACGTCAACAAGGTGGCGACCGCCGTCCAGCTGCGCTTCGACGCCGCCAATGCGCCGGGCCTGTCGGAGCGGGTGCGGGAGCGCGCCATCAAGCTCGCCGGCCAGCGCGCCACCAAGGATGGCGTCATCGTCATCGAGGCCGGGCGCTTCCGCACTCAGGAACAGAATCGCGCCGACGCGCGAGCCAGGTTGACGGCACTGGTCGCCAAGGCGGCCGAGCCGCCGCCGCCGCCGCGCAAGAAGACGAAGCCTTCAAAGGGCGCCGTCGAGCGGCGCCTCAAGACCAAGGCCGGGCGCTCGACGGTGAAGAAGCTGCGCGGCCGGGTTGAAAGCGACTAGGGGCCGACATCCGACGACGGCCGCTTTCGGGTCGCGAAGCCGTTCTGCCGGTGGCATGCTCGGACGAACTGATCGGATCGAATGCCATGCTCGTTCTGCCCAAGGGCGTTCGCCATATGCCGGGCTATCTGCCGCGCACGGAGCAGGAAGCGCTGGTCGAGGAGATCAGGCGCGTCGTGCAGGCGGCGCCGCTTTATGTGCCGGCCATGCCGCGCACCGGCAAGGAGATGAGCGTGCGCATGACCAATTGCGGCGCGCTCGGTTGGGTGACCGACCGCGAGCGCGGCTATCGCTACCAGCCGATGCACCCGGTGACAGGCGAGCCCTGGCCGCCGATTCCCGAAGCCCTGCTAAAAGTGTGGCGCGAGGTGTCGGCCTATCCGCATCCGCCGGAAGCCTGCCTCGTCAATCTCTATTCGAGCGAGGCCAAGATGGGCCTGCACCAGGACCGCGACGAGCAGGATTTCGCAGCACCCGTCGTTTCGGTGTCGCTCGGCGACGACTGCCTGTTTCGGGTCGGTCACACCACGCGCGAAGGCGGCACCAAGTCGTTCAGGCTGAAGAGCGGCGATGTCGTCGTGCTTGGCGGGGAGGGACGCCTCTGTTTCCACGGCGTTGACCGCATCTACCCAGCGACCTCGGCGCTGTTGAGGAGTGGCGGCCGTGTCAATCTGACGCTGCGGCGGGTAACGGTGCCCGCAAGCTAACGAAATCTAGAAGTTTTCCTCATAAAGACGGGCAGCTATTGCAGCTTGGGGCTCGGCAATGACGCAAAGCTATTCGGTCCTCCGCGGCCTGTGGGCAATCGTCACGGAGGCAGCCCAACTCGTTCGCAGGGATTCGGGCCTCTATCTGGCCATCGTCATTTATGTTTTGGCCGGGCTGATCTTTCTGAACGCGATTGGCGCCCCCGACCGCCTCGCGTTCTCGATATATTTCGGGTCCTGGATTTCTCTCAACGGCTTCGCACTGCCCACAATAGCCATCCTTGCCGACGCAATTCTCATTATGCATCGCTTCAATTCCCGGCGACGTTTGGCTGCGAAAAGAGTGTTTTCGACCGGGCGGTTGGCATACTCGCTATCGGGATTGTGCCTTCTGATGGCGCTCATGATCTTTCAGGGCAATTTCACTTCAGTGAAAAACGGAATGTCGGCCTGGCAAGGCGGTTTTCAATTCGATGTCCTGCACGCCGACATCGACGCTTTCCTCCATTTGGGCGCCGATCCGTGGCGCTGGCTCTACTCCGTGGCCGAAAGTGATCTGGTGCGCGCCATAATAGAATGGAACTACAACGTCTTCTGGTTTCTGCTGAATTTCGTCGGCTTGTTCTTCGTCGCGACATCGCCCACGGTGGCATCGGTCCGAACGCGCTATCTCGCCTGCTTTATGGCAGTCTGGATTGTTGTCGGGAACATCCTGGCGGCGCTGTTCCTCTCGGCGGGTCCGGCATTTTACGGCGCGGTCACGGGAGACACGGCGCGGTTTGGTGAACAGCTTGCATTCCTGGCCCGCGGGGCTGGGTCGAGCAACTCCGCTGCCGCCTACCAGCAGTATCTATGGTCGCTGTATGAGGCCAAGCAGACCGGTTTTGCCACGGGTATCTCGGCGTTTCCCAGCGTTCACGTCGGCCTTGCGATGCTCAATGCATTATTCGTGCGCGAATACAGCCGCCTGCTCGGCGTCTTCGCTCTGCTCTACGTAGCCTTTGTTGCTGTCAGCTCGGTCTATCTGGCATGGCACTATGCAATAGACAGCTATGTAGCCGTCGTCGTCGTGTCTGTGATTTACGTCGTCGCTCGCAAGCTGATCCCCGCCGACGGTCGCCTCGTGCCGAACATGCCGGTCGGAGCCGTCAACCGTCCCGTGGCGGCCGCTACGGTCTGCTGAGACCCGGCTCCTTATCGAAGCTGCCGCCGGCTAAGAACAAAGACTAATTTGAAAACGCGTCGCTTGAATCCGCGCCAGGCCATGCGCTTTAGGCGCCGGTCCGCTGGATTCGATCAGAGTTTCCGCAATGCCACCTCTTCGACCAGGTGGTTGGCGCCTTTGCGCAGGATGAGGTCGGCGCGCGCCCTGGTCGGCAGGATGTTCTCGCGCAGGTTCTTCAGGTTGATGTTGCTCCACAGGCCCTCGGCGATGGCGCGGGCGGCATCCTCCGACAGCTGCGAATAGCGGTGGAAGAAGGAGTCCGGGTTGCGGAAGGCAGTCTCGCGCAGTCGCATGAAGCGCTGGGTGTACCACTGGTGGATCAGCTTCTCGTCGGCATCGATATAGATCGCGAAGTCGAAGAAATCCGACAGGAACGGCACGATCTTGCCGTCCTTCGGCAGCTTGCCCGGCTGCAAAACATTGATGCCTTCGAAGATCAAAATGTCCGGCCTGTCGATGGTGACGAACTCGCCCGGAATGACGTCGTAGGTCAGGTGCGAGTAGACCGGGGCCCGGACGTCGCGCTGCGCCGACTTGATGCCGGAAAGGAAGCGGAGCAGGGCGCCGACGTCGTAGCTTTCTGGAAAGCCCTTGCGCTCCATCAGATTGTTGCGGCGCAGGATCTCGTTCGGCAAGAGGAAGCCGTCGGTGGTGATGAGATCGACCTTCGGGCTCGACGGCCAGCGCGCCAGCAGTTCCTTGAGCACGCGAGCGGTGGTCGATTTGCCGACGGCGACCGAGCCGGCGATGCCGATGATGAACGGCGTCTTGACGACGTCCTGCGCGTTGAAGAAGGCCTGGCGCTGCCTGAACAGCAGCTGGCTCGCCTCGACATGCGCCGAAAGCAGACGGGAAAGCGAAAGATAGATGCGCTTGACCTCTTCGAGGTCAACCGGGTCGTTGAGCGAACGCAGCCGGTCGATCTCGTCCTCGGTCAGCGTGAGCGGCGTGTCGGCGCGGAACTGTGACCATTGCTCGGCCGAGAAGAAACGAAAGGGGGAGTATTTCTCGGTCGGAGCAAGCTGGTCCATCGAGTCTCCTGCCCTCCTAGAGCATGATGCCGAAAAGTGTGGAACGGTTTTCGGACGACATCATGCTCTATCCGTCTTTAGCGGTCAGCCCCGGGGCCGGGACGCCTTTTCGGCGACGCCCGAGCGGCCGGTGCGGCCCTCGAGCTCCTTCAGCACGTCCTCCAGCGGAATGCCCGCGATGCCGAGGACTACCAGCCAATGATATAGAAGATCGGCGCTTTCCGAAACGAGGGCCTGCCTGTCGCCGCGAACGGCGGCGATCACGGCCTCGACCGCTTCCTCGCCGAGCTTCTGCGCCGCCTTGTCCATGCCCTTGGCGAACAGTTTCGCCGTCCATGACTCCGGGTCGCCGGAATGGGCGCGCTGATGGATTATCGTTTCCAGCTCGGCGAGCGAAAATTGAGCCATAGCAGTGGTTTAAGTCCGATGAACGGTCGAGTCCAGCCGCATCGGCAGGCCGGCGCCCGCCATATGCGCCTTGGCCTCGGCGATGGTGTAGGTGCCGAAATGAAAGATCGAGGCGGCAAGCACGGCGCCGGCATGGCCATCGCGGATGCCTTCCACCATGTGATCAAGCGTGCCGACGCCGCCCGAAGCGATGACCGGCACACGCACGGCATCGGCGATCGCGCGGGTCAGCGCGATATCGTAGCCGGCCTTGGTGCCGTCGCGGTCCATCGAGGTCAGCAGGATCTCGCCGGCGCCGCGATCGACCATCTTCTTGGCGAACTCGACCGCGTCGATGCCGGTCTTCTCGCGCCCGCCATGCGTGAAGATCTCCCAGCGGTCGGCCTCGCCGGCAGCCGATACTTTCTTGGCGTCGATGGCGACGACGATGCACTGGTTGCCGAACTTGTCGGCGGCCTCCGCGACGAAATCCGGGTTCTTCACCGCCGCCGTATTGATCGATACTTTGTCGGCGCCGGCCAGAAGCAGCCTTCGGATGTCGGCCACCTGGCGCACGCCGCCGCCGACGGTCAGCGGCATGAAACATTGTTCGGCCGTGCGGGCGACCACGTCGAAGATCGTCTCGCGATTGTCGGACGATGCGGTGATGTCGAGGAAGCAGAGCTCGTCGGCGCCCGCCTCGTCATAGGCCTTCGCCGCCTCGACCGGATCGCCGGCATCGACCAGGTCGACGAAATTGACGCCCTTGACCACGCGGCCGTTCTTGACGTCGAGACAGGGAATGACGCGGGCTTTCAGCATCAGCGCCCCTCCATGGTCGACAAAAGGTCGACCACCAGCGCGCCGACCTGCGGCGGCACCTCGCCCTTCGGGTCGAACGCCGGATCGTAGGCGGAAATGGTAAGTCCGGCGATGCTGAGCGGGCCGGCAAAGCCGCACATCGCTGTGCGGACCTGCTCCGGCGCCGGGCCGCCGAGCGTTGCGTAACGATTGGCCTGCAGCGTTTCCGGATCATGCACGTCGAGGTCGACATGCATGTGAATGCGCTCGGCACCCGTGGCCTTCAGCTTCGCCGCGGCCACTGCCCAGTCCGGACACTCGGTGCGGATGATCGGCAGCTTCTCCAAAAGCTCTTTCTCGGCCGTATCGAGGTCGCGTGCGTTGACCAGGACACAGCGGGCCGGCTCGATCGGCTTGAAGCCGGGAATCTGCGCCGCCATGCGCCGCCAGCACAATCCAAGCGCCGTTGCCAGCGCCATGCCGTCGAGAAAGCCGGAGGTGGAGGTTTCCGGCGTGTTGAGGTCGCCATGCTGGTCGGCCCAGATGATGGCATCCGCGCCTTCGCCCGCAACCGCGCCCGCGCTGGTCAGGCAGTTGCCGGCCAGAACGATGGGGAAGCGGCCGTTGTCCAGCGCGATGCGGACCTCGCCCGAAACGACGTTGCAGACGGCAAATCCCGTGCCGATCTCGCGCTCCTGCTCGTCCTCGACGACCTTGCCGATGTCGCGCACCTCGACGTCGTGACCGGCAAGCTTCAGCGCCTCGGCCAGCCCGCCGGAGATCAGCGCATCGGGGCCTTGGCCACAGCGGCCGTGAAAGTGGCCGCTGTCATAGGACGCCAGGATGATCGAGATGTTCACGCTCGTGCCTCCGCGTTGTTGCCGCGCAGGATGGCGAGCGCCTCCGCCGGGTCGATGCGCCCGTCATAGAGCGCGCGACCGGAGATCGCACCCTCCAGGCGCTTCGCATCGGGCATGGTCATGCGCACGATGTCGGCGATGGAGGCCAATCCGCCGGAAGCGATCACCGGGATCGACACCGCCTCGGCAAGGTCGATGGTGGCATCCCAGTTGATGCCGGAGAGCACGCCGTCGCGGTCGATGTCGGTGTAAATGATGGCGGCCACGCCCGCACCTTCGAACTTCCTCGCCAATTCGATGACGCCGAGTTCCGAGGCTTCGGCCCAGCCCTCGACCGCCACCTTGCCCCCCTTGGCGTCGATGCCGACCGCTACCTTGCCGGGAAAGGTCCTGCATGCCTCCTTCACCAGTTCGGGCTCCCGCACCGCCACGGTCCCGAGGATGACTCGCGCCAGCCCGCGGTCCAGCCAGTCCTCGATCTGCGCCAGCGTGCGGATGCCCCCGCCGAGCTGCACCGGGTTCTTCGTCGCCTTGAGGATGGCGCCGACCGCCGCGGAATTGACGCTCTGTCCCTTGAAGGCGCCGTTGAGGTCGACGACGTGCAGCCATTCGAAGCCTTGCTCTTCGAAGGCTCGTGCCTGGGCCGCCGGGTCATCGTTGTAGATGGTGGCGGTTGCCATGTCGCCGTGCTTCAGGCGCACGCATTTGCCGTCCTTGAGGTCTATTGCCGGAAACAGGATCACGATCAGGCGCCCTCGACGATGGCGAAGTGGCCGGTCGATGCCGCCAGCCGGAATTTCAAGGCTTCCTGGTACTCGGGCGACTGATAGCAGGCGAGCGCCCTGTCATAAGAATCGAACTCCACCACGACATGGCGGTTTCCCGTTGCCCCCTCCGGGTCGGTATGGCGGCCGGCCCGAACAGCAAACTTCGCGCCAAATTTGGCGAAGGCCTTCGCGTTGGCCTCGATGTATTTGTTGTAGGTGTCCGGGTCGCGGACATCGATCATGGCGATCCAGTAGCCCTTCTTGCTCATTCAGGGCCTCCAATTCAGGAAATTGGTGATCAGCGCCAAGCCGAGCGCCTGGCTTTTCTCGGGATGGAACTGCGTGCCGGCAAAGTTGTCGCGGGCAACGGCCGCCGTCACCGGCCCGCCATAGTCGGCCGTCGCCAGCACCTCGGCCGGGTTCCTTGCCTCCAGGTGGTAGGAATGGACGAAATAGGCGTGCAGCCCTTTCGGACCGGTCTCGATGCCCGAAAACAGCGGATGCTTGCGCGCGAGCTCGATCGTGTTCCAGCCGATCTGCGGGATCTTTAGTGCCGGATCCTTCGGCGTGATTTCCTTGACGTCGCCGGCAATCCAGCCAAAACCCTCGGTGACGGTCTTTTCCAGCCCGCGTTCCGACATCAATTGCATGCCGACGCAGATGCCGAGGAACGGCCGCCCTTTGCGAAGCGCCGCCTCTTCCACCGCTTCCCACATGCCGGTGACGGCATGCAGGCCGGCCGCGCAGTCGGCATAGGCGCCGACGCCCGGCAGGACGATGCGGTCGGCGCTGCGCACCCGCTCGGCGTCGGCGGTGAGATCGATGGTCGCCGCGATGCCCGCCTCATGTGCGGCGCGCTCGAAGGCCTTGGTGGCCGAGCGCAGATTGCCCGACCCATAGTCGATGATCGCTACCCGCATGTCAGGGCCTTCCCGGCGTATGGGTCAGCCCCAGCGCCATGCCCGTCTGCGCCGGCCGCGCCAGGTTGGTGTCGGGCACGATGTGCGGCATCGGCGCCTGTTCCTGCGTGCGCTCGCTGGCTTCGAGCGCGTGACGGACCTCGGCATCGCCGAGCCTGCCGGCCTCGACGACGCCCCATTCCCGCCAGCCGCGGCGGCGGAGCGCCGCGATCCGCAGGGCCTGGCCTTCGAAGCCGATATAGAGCGACACCAGCAGCGAGAGCGCCGATCCAGCCCATTCAAGCCTTAGTTTCTCGCCGAGCATGGACAACGCCGCCATGGCCGCGAAGGTGAGCAGGGCCTCGATCCAGAGGCGGTGCCAGGCGAGCCAGATCGGCGAGAACAGGAAGCCGAGCCAGGTGAAGCTGTCGCGCACTAGGGCGGCGTCCTTCTCGTTGCCCCCCGCAGGCGGCTCCATCACGACATAGATGGCCATAGGGTTATCCTTTCAGGGATCCCTTGGTGGACGGCACCGCATCGGGCTGGCGCGGGTCAGGCTCCAGCGCTACGCGCAGCGCCCTGGCCACGGCCTTGAAGCAGGTTTCCGCAATATGATGGTTATTGGCGCCGTAGTGGTTGGTCACATGCAGCGTTATGCCCGCGTTCTGCGCCAGCGCCTGGAAGAATTCGCGCACCAGCTCGGTGTCGAATGTGCCGATCTTCGGCGACGAGAAGGAAACGTTCCAGACCAGGAACGGCCTGCCGGAAACGTCGATCGCCGCCCGGGTCAGCGTCTCGTCCATAGCGAGCTCGATCGAGGCATAGCGCATGATGCCGCGCCGCTCCCCCAAAGCCTTGCTCAGCGCCTGGCCGATGGCAATGCCGGTATCCTCGACCGTGTGATGGTCGTCGATGTGAAGATCGCCTTTGGCCTCGATCGTCATGTCGATCAGCGAATGGCGCGACAGCTGATCGAGCATGTGGTCGAAGAAGCCGACACCCGTCGAAATGTCGGATTTACCCGTGCCGTCGACATGGACCGATACGGAAATCTCGGTTTCCTTGGTCTTGCGGCTGATTTCTGCGGAACGGGGCGGCATCAGTCTGTCCTGTTCAGAGGCGCGGGCTTGAAAACGAGAGCCTTCTATCAGCATGATCCGGCGATTGCCAGTTGCCATTCCGGACTGTATCGGCCTTGCCGCGGACGGTTTGCAATCACTCGCCCTATGCATACATATGGCCGATCAAAGTCACTCGTACCGCGCCAATCGCCTTTGAGGGATAGCGCGACTCGGAGCAGGAAATGTCGAATGAACTGACCATGCACGCCACGACCATCGTCACCGTGCGCAAGGGCAGCAAGGTTGTCATCGCCGGCGACGGCCAGGTCAGCCTTGGCCAGACCATCATGAAGGGCAACGCCCGCAAGGTGCGCCGCATCGGCAAGGGCGGCAGTGTCATTGCCGGTTTTGCCGGCGCCACCGCCGACGCCTTCACCCTCCTCGAACGCCTCGAAGCCAAGCTCGAACAATATCCTGACCAACTGACCCGCGCCTGCGTCGAGCTCGCCAAGGACTGGCGCACCGACCGCTATCTGCGCCGCCTGGAAGCGATGATGCTGGTCGCCGACAAGTCGGTCTCGCTGGCGCTGACCGGCACCGGTGACGTGCTCGAGCCAGAACATGGCGTCATGGCCATCGGCTCCGGCGGCAACTACGCGCTCGCCGCCGCCCGCGCGCTGATGGACACCGACAAGGACGCCGAGGAGATCGCCCTCAGGGCGATGCAGATCGCCGCCGATATCTGCGTCTACACCAACAGCAGCTTCGTCGTCGAAACGCTCGATGCCGCCTAGGCGGCCGGCCATGATCCCGAAAAGTGGGAATCGGCTTCTGGAACAGATCATGGTCGAACAGGAAGACAGCTACGATTTTCGGCCGGTCACCCAAAACGATCTGCCGATGATCGCCCGCTGGCTTGCCGAGCCGCATATCGCCGAATGGTGGGGCGATCCGGAAAAGGAGATCGCCGAGATACGCGAGCATATCGGGTCGGTTTCGGTGGAGCCGCTGATCGTCGAATTGGGCGGCAAGCCGATCGCCTATCTGCAGAGCTACGATCCGCATCTCGAGGACAACCATCCTTACGCCGACCAGCCGTTCGGCACGCTGGGTATCGATCTGTCGATCGGGCCGCCGGACCTGGTCGGCATCGGCCACGGCTCGGCCATCGTCCGCCAGTTCGTCGCGGAACTGTTCGAGGAAGGCGCGCCGCGCGTCGTCATCGATCCACATCCCGGCAATGGCCGCGCCATCCGCGCCTATGAAAAGGCCGGCTTCAGGCCGATCGGCCGCAGGCATTCGGAATATGGGGACGTCGTGCTGATGGCCGTCGATGCGGCCGAAATCGACCAACAAGAGGGGGACTGATCACAATGACCGCATCCGGGGGAGACAAGACGCTGTCGGCCTATGAAGACAGCTGGCGCATGGGGCTGCTGCTGGTGCTGGCTCTCGTCGTTTTCCAGGCCGGCATTCTCTACGGCATGGGCCATCCGCCGATCTGCACCTGCGGCTACGTCAAGCTCTGGCACGGTGTGGTGAATAGCTCGGAGAATTCCCAGCACATCGCCGACTGGTACACCTTCTCGCACATCATCCATGGCTTCCTGTTCTATGCGCTGGCCTGGGCTCTGTTCCCGCGCTCGCCCGTCGGGCTGAGGCTGGCTTTCGCCGTCCTCATCGAGGGCGGCTGGGAACTCCTGGAGAACAGCCCCTTCATCATCGACCGCTACCGCGCCGGCACTATCTCCCTCAACTATTACGGCGACAGCATCATCAATTCGGTGTCCGACACGCTGTTCATGGCGCTCGGATTTGTGATGGCGCGAAAGCTCCCTATATGGGTGATCGTGGCCCTGGCGCTCATTTTCGAATTCGGCACGGGCTACATCATCCGGGACAATCTGACGCTCAACGTGATCATGCTGCTGCATCCGTTCGAGTCCATCAGGCAGTGGCAAAGTGGAATTTGAGTAATATGAGCACCTTTTCTCCCCGCGAAATCGTTTCGGAACTCGACCGCTTCATCATCGGCCAGAAAGACGCCAAGCGCGCCGTGGCGATCGCCTTGCGCAACCGCTGGCGCCGCCAGCAGTTGGAGGGCCAGATGCGCGAAGAGGTGATGCCCAAGAACATCCTCATGATCGGCCCGACCGGCGTCGGCAAGACCGAGATCTCGCGCCGGCTGGCGCGGCTGGCCGGCGCGCCTTTCGTCAAGGTCGAGGCCACCAAGTTCACCGAGGTCGGCTATGTCGGCCGCGACGTCGAGCAGATCGTGCGCGATCTCGTCGAGGTCGCCATCGGGCTGACGCGCGAGAAGATGCGCGAGGACGTCAAGGCGCGCGCTCACATCAATGCCGAAGAGCGCGTGCTCGAAGCTTTGGTCGGCAAGACCGCGAGCCCGGCCACGCGCGACAGCTTCCGCAAGCGGCTGCGCGACGGTGAGCTCGACGACAAGGAGATCGAGATCGAGGTGGCGGACACCGGCACCGGCGGCATGCCGGGCTTCGAGATCCCCGGCATGCCGGGCGCCAATATCGGCGTGCTCAACATCAACGACATGCTGTCGAAGGCGATGGGCGGCAGGAAGACCAAGTCCCGCAAGACGACCGTGAAGGAATCCTACGCGCTTCTGATCAATGACGAGTCCGACAAGCTGCTCGACCAGGACGAGGTGGTTCGCCAGGCGCTGGAATCGGCGGAGAATGACGGCATCGTGTTCCTGGACGAGATCGACAAGATCGCGGCCAGGAGCGACATTTCGGGCGGTCCCTCGCGTGAAGGCGTTCAGCGCGATCTGCTGCCGCTGGTTGAAGGCACCACCGTTGCGACGAAATACGGGCCGATCAAGACGGACCATATTCTTTTCATCGCCTCGGGCGCGTTCCACGTCTCCAAGCCTTCGGACCTGCTTCCGGAGCTGCAGGGCCGCTTGCCGATCCGGGTCGAATTGCGTGCCCTGGAGAAGCAGGATTTCGTCCGCATTCTCACCGAAACGGAGGCCAGCCTCATCAAGCAGTATATTGCGCTGATGAAGACCGAAGGCGTCGAGTTGGCCTTCACCGACGACGCCATCGATTCGCTCGCCGGCATTGCCGTCGACCTCAACGCCAATGTCGAGAACATCGGCGCCAGACGCCTGCAGACGGTGATGGAACGGGTGCTGGACGAGATTTCCTACGACGCGCCGGACCGCCACGGCACGGCGGTCACCATCGATGCCGACTACGTGCAGAAGCATGTCGGCGATCTCTCGCGCAACACCGACCTGTCACGGTTCATCCTCTAACGGGCGAAGCCCGGCGATGTGTGGCCAGATGGTACCATCTGGCCACCTTTCGTCCCGTCGGAAGCTTGCCTCGTCTCGACTCTCCCACTCGCTTTACCTAGTTTGCCGCCGACTTGAAGGCGGCGGTGGATGAAGAAACGCATACTTCTTTTTGTTGGGCTGGCATTGGCTGCGGCGGTGGCAACGGCGAACGCGGCGACCATGGTGCCGCCGGGTAATCGCAACAGCGTGCAGCCGGATATTCCGGGCGCTTCCAGCCGGCGCACCCAGGCCACCAACACCACCTTCCAGGCCAAGTATCGCAAGGTCTACGCGCTCTTGCAGAACGATGCCGAGCTGCGCGCCAAGATCAGGAAAGTGGCGGCCGCCTACGACATCGATCCGATGCACATCGTCGGCGCCATCGTCGGCGAGCACACCTACAATGTCGACGCCTATGATCGGCTGCAGACCTATTACGTCAAGGCAATGTCCTACCTGTCGAGCAAGCTCACCTTCGCTTATGAAGGGGAGGACGTCAGCGATTTCGTTGAGCGGCCGCAATTCCAGAAATGCGCCGCCATAACCGACAGCTACGATCTCTGGGAATGCCGCGAGCAGGTGTGGAACCATTCCTTCCGTGGCAAGACCGTCGGGGGGACCAGCTTCCCCAACGACCGCTTCGGAGCCACTTTCTTCCAGCCCTACTATGCCGGCCAGACTTTCGGACTCGGCCAGCTCAACCCGCTGACGGCGCTGCAGATGAGCGATCTCGTGCACAAGGTCTCCGGCCTGCCCGAGCTCGACGTCAATGATCCGAACACGGTCTACAAGACCATCATGGATCCCGACCTCACGCTGCCTTACGTCGCTGCGACCATCAGGAAGTCGATCGACGCCTACAACAGCATCGCCGGCTTCGACATCTCGCACAATCCGGGCCTGACCGCCACGCTCTACAATGTCGGCAACCCCGAGCAGCGCGCCTATGCGTTGGAGGAGGAGAACGAGAAGCGTCGCGCTGCCGGGGAACCGGAAAAGCTGCCCGAGGAGAATTATTACGGCTGGCTGGTCAACGACAAGCTGGACGAGCTGAAGACGCTGTTCTAGCCGGCTGAGCCGCGTGGCTCAGTAGCCTTCCGAGGCGAGAAACGCCTCGAACTTGCGCATTTCGCCGGCATCCGCCTCGACCATGTGCCGCGGCTCTGGATAGGCGCCCGACTGGATATCGTCGGCATATTCGCGGAAGGCCGCGATGCGCTCGCTCTGCAGGCGGTCGAATTCCGCCGCGAAGTCGCGGTAGCGCTTGGCATGGCGCGGATAATGGCCGCGATTGCTGCCGAGCACGTCTTCCGCGAATAGATATTGCGCGTCGCAGCCGGCGCCCGCGCCCATCGAAATCATGATCAGCGGCGTCCGCCGCGAGATCGCGCTTGCAACCGACGCCGGCACAACTTCGATCTCGGCGGCGAAGGCGCCGGCGGCTTCAAGCTCCTTGACCTGCTTCCAGACGAGGGCAGCACTTTCGGCCGTCTTGCCGACTGCCTTGAAGCCGCCGGTCCAGGTCGCATGCGCCGGGATCAGGCCGACATGACCGCAGACCGGAATATGCTCGTCGCGCAGCCGGCGGATGGTCTGCAGGCTGGCCGAGCAATATATGGCGTCGGCGCTGGCCGCGCGCAGCTTCACCGCCGTGCGCAGGATCTCGTCGGTGGTTGCGCCCAGCTTGATGCGTTCGTCCCCGGGAATGGCAAAGCAGGTGGGCGCGGCGTCGCGAAAACGCGGATCGAAGATAAGGTCATAGGGAACCGAGATGATGTCGAGGCCGGCACGCTCGGCGGCCTCGGCCTCCTCCAGCGAGAAAACGCGCAGCTTCGAAAGCTGCCGCTTGCCCTTGAGCGATTGCAAATCGGCGACGGTCGGTCTGTTGCGTGCCATGTCCGTGAACCCCCTCGGTTACTCGGGCCTATGCCGCCAGCAGCGACTTCAGCTTGACCGATTGCGAGCCGAGCGCCTCAGGCGCGGGCGTCGCCCGCTTCGCGATCAGCATCTCGGCCAACCGTATGTCGCGCGCCACCGCATTGCCGGGCCCGATGCCGCTGGCGGCGACCAGCCTGCCGTCCTCGGCCAGGTGGAACAGAATGAAGGCGCCGTCGTAGAGGTCGCGCCGTACGGTCGAGCGGCCTTCGTCCGAAAGCCCGGCGATCTGCAGCGTGAGCCCATATTGATCCGACCAGAACCACGGCACCGCGGCATGCGCCTCCTTGGCGCCCAGCATGTTCTTCGCGGCGAGCGCGCCCTGCTCCTGCGCGTTGCGCCAGGCTTCCAGCCGCACGCGCCGGCCGCCATAGACGGCGAGCGGGAACGAGCAGCAGTCGCCGGCGGCAAAAACATCCGGATCCGCGGTGCAAAGGTTCTCATCGACGGCGATACCGTTGTCGATCGCAAGTCCTGCTTCGGCGGCGAGCGCCGTCACCGGCACCGCGCCGATGCCGATCACGGCAAGATCGGCGACGATTTCCTGCCCGTCGGCAAGCGTGATACGAACTTGCGTGCCGTCATCGGCAATCTCCGTGATGCCTTGGCCGGTAAGCACCTTCACGCCTTCGGCCTCATGCGTCTTGTGAATGATTTCAGCGACCTCGGCCGGCACGCCGCGCATCAGGATGCGCGGCTGAACCTCGAGCACCGTGACCGTTGCGCCTAGCTTGCGCGCCGAAGCGGCAAGCTCGAGGCCGATGAAACCGCCGCCGATGATGGCGACGCGGTTCTCCGGCTTAAGATGGGCGCGGATCGCGAGCGCGTCGTTGAAGGTCCTGAGATAAACGCAGCGGCCGCCCAGACCAGGCATCGGCAGCTTGCGCGGCACGGACCCGGTCGCGAGCAGCAGCTTGCCATAGCCAAGCGAAGAGCCGTCGGAGAGGCGCACGAGATGCGCGGCGCGGTCGATAGCGACGGCCCGAACGGAATGGATGTGGCGGATCGAGCGTTCGGCCAAAAGCTCGT
Organism: Mesorhizobium sp. M1A.F.Ca.ET.072.01.1.1; assembly: GCF_004023325.1. Classification (NCBI taxonomy): domain Bacteria; kingdom Pseudomonadati; phylum Pseudomonadota; class Alphaproteobacteria; order Hyphomicrobiales; family Phyllobacteriaceae; genus Mesorhizobium; species Mesorhizobium sp. M1A.F.Ca.ET.072.01.1.1. The sequence continues at coordinate 16,051 of NZ_RZSF01000105.1, forward strand.
CGCTGGCGATCGCCTTGATGAGGGGCGCCTCGCTGGTCATCGCCTCCTTCGACAGCGGCGGCCGTTCATAGGGCAGATGCGGCTCGTCGCCGACCAGCGTCACCGGCCCTTCATGACCAAGGTCGCGCAGGGTAAGCGCGGCACGACCGCCGCACTCGCCGGCGCCGATGATGACCATTCCTCCCGCCATTCCGTCACCCAAGCTGAATGAGGACTTTGCCAGCGTCGACCTTGACCGGATAGGTCTTGAGATTGACGCAGACCGGCGCCCCGCGCGCGTCGCCGGTCTTGTAGTTGAAGCGGCCATTGTGTTTTGGACACTCGATGATGTCGTCCATCACCAGCCCATCGGCCAGATGCACTTTCTCATGCGAGCACAGGCCGTCGGTCGCGTAATACTCGTCCTCCGGGCTGCGATAGATGGCGTAGGTGCGGCCGGCATGATCGAACCGCATTACGTCCTCCTCGTCGATGTCTCCGGCCGCGCAGGCCTCGACCCAGTCGCTCATGTCGTCCTCCGGCGAAATTCTTCGTTGTCGGTTGTGTCGGATCGGGTCACTCGGCCGCGGCCGCTACCGGATTGTCGTTGTGGAGCTCTTCCCGGTAGGGCTTTGCCGTCGGCGGCAGCTCGCGCTTGAGGAAGTAGTCCTCGTTGCGCAGCTGGCGCAGGAAGGCCGGGATCATCTCGCGGTAGCCGGCCAGGATCGACGGCGTCGGCGCCGGCAAATCGTGCTTGATCAGCTCATGCAGCTTGGGCAGCGCGTGGTAGGGCACCATCGGGAACATGTGGTGCTCCACATGGTAGTTCATGTTCCAGTAGATGAACCGGCTGATCGGGTTCATGTAGACGGTGCGGCTGTTCAGCCGATGGTCGATGACATTGTCGGCCAGCCCGCCATGCTGCAGCAGCCCGGTCATGACGTGATGCCAGGCGCCGTAGAGGCGGGGCAGGCCGACGAGCATCAGCGGCAGCCATGAATGCAGATAGAGCGCCAGCGCGATCGTCGCGACATAGATCGCGAGCCAAATACGGGCGATGCGGATGGCCTTGGGCTGCTCCTGTTCCGGGATGAAGGTCTGTTCTGCGGCGCTGATGACGCCGGCGGCATTGCGCACCATGTCGGTCATCGCATGCCAAGCATCAAGCACGCCGAAAAAATTCAGCACAACGCGCAAAAGGTCCGGCGGTCGCATGACGGCGATCTCCGGGTCGCGGCCGACGATGATGGTGTCGGTGTGGTGGCGTGTATGGCTCCAGCGCCAGGTCACCGGATTGCGCATGATCATGAAGCAGGCGAGCTGGTAGACCGCATCGTTCATCCATTGGGTGCGGAAGGCGGTGCCGTGACCGCATTCGTGCCAGCGGGAGTCGGTCGAGGAACCGTAGAGCGTGCCATAGACAAAGAAGAACGGTACGCACCACCAGCTGCCCCAGAACCAAGCGCCGCCCGCGCCACTGAGGATCAGCGCACCGAGCCAGATGATGGTGTCGCGGATAGCGGGCTGGTCGGAGCGCTGCATCAGCTCCTTCATCTGCTTGCGCGGGATCTCGGTGTGGTACCATTGGGCCGCCGAAAGCCCGTTCTCGACCGCGCGCTTGGCGTCGCGGCCGGTCAGGCTGTAGTCGCGTCCGGACGGCGCCGGAGACGTGATTGCCGTCATTGCGGGGTCCTCCATCAGCACCTGGCGAATGGCCCTCGGCAATGCCGCGCCTCGCCCATGGCTGGCTTCGACTTCACCATAGCGCCAAGTCATGATAGCCTCAATGTCACAACGATAGATTCTATCATTTTCTATCAGATTGGGCTAATCTGAGTCGGGCAAGCGATGGAGCACTCATGGCAAAGCGGCCGACAATCACCGATCTCGCGCGCGTTTCAGGCTTCAGCGTCGCCACGGTCGACCGGGTGTTGAACAATCGCCTGCCGGTGCGCGAGGAGACGGCGCGTCGCGTCTACGACGCGGCGACCGACATCGGCTATCACGCCGCCGGCCTGATCAGGCAGCGCATGCGCCAGGAGTTGCCCGAATATCGTCTCGGCTTCCTGCTGCTACGCGGCAATGACGTTTTCTACGGCGATTTCGCCCGCGAGCTGGAGCTTGCCGTCTCGCAATCGCAACGTTTCCGGGGCACTGCGACGATCGACTTCGCCGCTTCGCTGGCGCCCGATGAGATCGCCGCCCAGATGCGCAAGCTGGCGGCGAAATCCAGGGCCATCGCCGTGGTCGGTCCGGACCATCCCACCCTGACGGCGGTGGTCGAGGCGCTGAAGGCGCGAGGGCAGCCGGTCTTTTCGCTGCTCTCCGACTTCGCCGCCGGCATCCGTGAAGGCTATGTCGGGCTCGACAACCGCAAGGTCGGACGCACCGCGGCCTGGATGATCGCCAAGGCCGCCAGCAAGCCAGGCAAGGTCGCGCTTTTCGTCGGCAGCCACCGTTTTCATGGTCACGAGCTGCGCGAGATCGGCTTCCGCTCCTATTTTCGCGAGCATGCGCCGGATTTCACTGTGATGGAGACGCTGGTCAACCTGGAGGCCAACCAGGTGACGCATGATGCGATGCTCGAGCTTCTGGCTCGGCATCCCGACCTTGCCGGCTGCTACGTCGCTGGCGGCGGCATGGAGGGCGCGGTCGCGGCGTTGAGGGCGGCGAAGCCGGCGCATATGCCGGTGGTCGTCTGCAACGAGATCAATGCGGAGTCGCGCGCGGCACTTGCCGACAACATCCTGACCATGGTGATCTCGACCCCGCTGGCGGCGCTCTGCCGCGAGCTTGTCGGGCTGATGGCGCATGCCATCGAGACCGGCGCCGCCAATGCGCCCGGCCAGACTTTTCTCCCCTTCGACATCTATCTGCCGGAAAACATCTAAGCCGCCTCCCGTCGGAATGATGTGATCCATCAGGCTGATGGAATTCTTTCGCGCCGTGAAATCGCCCGGAAGTCCGCCGCAGCACGTTTGCATGCCCGGCCGCGAGGGCGCTGCACGCTTGCCTCCATCGAAAAACCGGCACGTCCATTTCGAATCTCCCTTGACGGCTGCAAGCGAAATGGAATAAATATTTCACCAAGTGGGTATTTTGGTTCTTTCGTTCCGGAACATCTGTTTCAAACAGAGGACCAGGCGTTCCATTATGCGAGGAAAACGCCGCCGGAAGGGCCATGGGAGAGATTCCCCGGTAACATCGGGGA
>NZ_RZSF01000106.1:0-19176 GCF_004023325.1 Mesorhizobium sp. M1A.F.Ca.ET.072.01.1.1
CTTCGGGACTGTCCTTCTTGCCCGATTTCTTGCCGGAGATGACCATGTTCGGCTTGAGGATGGTGCCTTCGAGCACCACGCACGCGGCATAAAGCTCGCCATAGAGCTTCAGCAGGGTCGCCTTGCTCACCTCGTAGCAAGTGTCGATCGAGTGGGCGCCGTCCATCAGCACTTCCGGCTCGACGATCGGCACGATGCCTGCCTCCTGGCAGAGCGCGGCGTAGCGTGCCAGCGCATGCGCGTTGGAGGCGATCGAGGTGGCTGACGGCACGCCCTTGGCGGTGTCGATGTCGATCACCGCGCGCCATTTGGCGAACCGGGCGCCGAGCTTATAGTAGTCCGCCAGCCGCTCGCGCAGGCCATCGAGACCCTCGGTGATGGTATCGCCGGGAAAGCCGGCGAGAGGCTTGGCGCCGACATCGACCTTGATGCCCGGAATGGCGCCGGCGGCCTTGATGATGTCGACCAGCGGCGTGCCGTCGGCAGCCTTCTGGCGAATGGTCTCGTCATAGAGAATGACGCCGGAAATATACTTGGTCATCGCCTCCTTGGCGCGGAACATCATCTCGCGATAGTCGCGCCGATTGTCGGCGGTCGATTCGACGCCGATGACGTCGAAGCGCTTCTTGATGGTGCCGGAGCTCTCATCGGCGGCCAAAAGGCCCTTGCCATCCGCCACGATCGCGGCGGCAATGTCTTCGAGACGTTCGCTCATGGTGCTCTCCTAAGGTGCGTTTCATTCCGCGCTAGCAGAACACTACCGCCAAAGGAATGACGCCGAAAAGCTCGAATCGATTGAAACTCTCGATAGCTGCGTCCGCTCGGAAAGTCTTGAATGACTCAGCGCTTCAGCACCTCGACGCCTGGCAGAGGCTTGCCTTCCATCCATTCGAGGAAGGCGCCGCCCGCGGTGGAGACATAGGTGAAGTCGTCGGCGACGCCGGCATGGTTGAGAGCGGCTACCGTGTCGCCGCCGCCGGCGACCGAGACCAGCTTGCCTTCCTTTGTGCGGGCTGCCGCATGCTTTGCCGCAGCCACCGTGGCGCGGTCGAAGGGTTCGATCTCGAATGCACCGAGCGGGCCGTTCCAGACCAGCGTGGCAGCGCGGTCGATCCAATCGGTGACGCTCTTCACGGTTTTCTCGCCGACATCGAGGATCATGCCGTCTGCGGGCATGTCGGAGATGGCGACGGTTTGGCTGGCGGCACCCGCCTTGAATTCCTTCGCCACGACGCCGTCGGTGGGCAGAATGATGGCGCAGCCGGCTTCGGCCGCCTCGATCATGATCTGCTTGGAGGTGGAGGCCAGGTCATGCTCGCAGAGCGATTTGCCGACATCGGTGCCGCGCGCGGCGAGAAAGGTGTTGGCCATGCCGCCGCCGATGACCAGCGCGTCGACCTTCTTCACCAGGTTCATCAAAAGATCGATCTTGGTCGAGACCTTGGCGCCGCCGACAATGGCCACGACGGGCCGCGCCGGGTTGCCGAGACCCTTTTCCAGCGCGTCGAGCTCGGCCTGCATGGTGCGGCCGGCATAGGCCGGCAGGCGGTGCGCCAGGCCTTCGGTCGACGCATGCGCGCGGTGCGCGGCGGAAAAGGCGTCGTTGACGTAGATGTCGCCATTGGCGGCGAGCTTTTCGGTGAAGGCCTGATCGTTCTTCTCCTCGGCCTTGTGGAAGCGGGTGTTTTCCAAAAGCAGGACGTCGCCATCCTTCATGGCGGCAACCGCGTCGGCGGCCTTGTCGCCGATGCAGTCGGAGGCGAAGCCGACCGGGCGGCCGAGCACTTCCGCCGTGGCGCGAGCGATCGGCTCCAGCGAGAATTCGGCCGACGGGCCGTCCTTAGGACGACCGAAATGCGCGAGCAGTATCACCCTGGCGCCTTTGCCGGAGAGCTCGGAAATGGTCGGTGCGATGCGCTCGATGCGGGTGGCGTCTGTCACCCTGCCGTCGGCGACGGGAACGTTGAGGTCGACGCGCACCAGGACGCGCTTGCCGCCAACGGCGCCGATATCGTCGAGTGTCTTGAAGCCGGCCATGGTCGTTCCTTTCCGCCAAAAACGCGGCGACCTTACCCGCCACCGGGCACGATGCAAGGCCTGGGCCGCACAGCGCGTGCAAAAATGATGTCGTTGTGTGACGTCAACTCTCGCTGGCTGATTTTGGCGCTACGAGCTCGGACTTCGTCATTTCGTCCGGCTCGCTTTGGGGGACCTGGCTTGGCGCCGGTTTGCGCCAGCCGCGGATAAAGGCGGCGACGCGGTCGGCGATCTCGCCGGCGCTCAGGAAAACCGGCACGCGCGCCACCGGCGCGGTCGGCTCGAAGGACAGGCCGAGGCCGGTGATCCGGCCCTTCTCGTCGACATCGCGCACGATAAGCTCGATCGGGCCGATCATCACGCGGTCGGCATATTCGGCCTGGCCGCCGAGCCGCTCGGTGACCAGTGCCGCGACGGTGAGCTTCTGTTCGGCCTCGGTGAGGCCGGGCCCGTAGGCGGCTTCGAGCTCGGCGGCGGAGCGGGCCGGATCGACGGCAAAGGCGCCAAAGAAGTCGGCATCCTCGGGGTCGACGACGGCGCGGCTGGCGAAGAGCTTGTCGAGCAGGCGCGGATACCGATCCGGCACGAAGATGTAGACCTGATCGCCGGCGGCGAGCCGGCCCATGTCCTGGAATCGCATGGAGCGGCCGTCGCGCAGCACCAGCGAAGGCCTTGCCCAGCGCGGGATGCGCTCGCCGCGCGCCACCGGACTACCGGGAGCGACACGATAGGCGAGCAGCTCGTGGTGGGCCGAGCCCGGCAGCTCGAGCTCGACCTTGTCGAGCGGTCCAAGCCGTGCCGGCACGATGAGGCCGAGGCGGCGCGCCAGCGGACCGACGGTCCAACCCTGCACCACCAGCGAGACCAGCACGATGATGAAGGCGACATTGAAGATGAGGCGACCGTTGGCGAGGCCGCCGAGCAGTGGCGTGATGGCAAGCAGGATCGAAACGGCGCCGCGCAACCCGACCCAGGAGACGAAGGCGACCTCCGGACGCGGCAGGCGGAACGGGATCAGGCAGAGCCAGACGGCCAAGGGCCGCGCCACGAAGATCAGGAACAGCCCGAGCAGGATCGCCGGCAGCAGGATCGCAGGGAATTGCGAGGGCGTGGCAAACAGGCCGAGGATCAAAAACATGATTATCTGCGCCAGCCACGACATGCCGTCCTGGAAACGCTTCAGGATGGTGACGGCGCGAATGTCGGAATTGCCGGCGACGAGGCCGGCGAGATAGACCGCAAGGAAGCCCGAGCCGCCGACGGCGCCGGCCGCGGCGAACACCATCAGCGACAGCGTCAGCACGAAGATCGGCAGCAGGCCGTGGTCGAGGTTCAGCCGCTCGACGAGGCGCACGATCGCCAAGCCGCCGAGCACGCCTATGACGGCGCCGAGTCCCATGTTGATGAAGAAGCCGATCACCAAACTGGTGGCGAGAACGTTTGCCTCCGGGTTGGCATGCGCGGCTATGATCTCGACCAAAGTGATGGTGAGGAAGATGGCGATCGGATCATTGGTGCCGGATTCAACCTCAAGCGTCGAACGGACGCGCTCGCGCAAATGGATCTCCCCGGCGCGCAGCAGGAAGAACACCGCCGCTGCGTCTGTCGAGGCGACGGCGGCGCCGAGCAGCGAGGATTCCAGCCAGCTGAGATTGAGGAGGTAGTAGGCGGCGACCCCGAAAATGCCGGTGGTCAGGAGGACGCCGACGGTGGCCAGCGACAGCGCCGGCCCGGCCGCCTGGCGCAAGGCGTTGAGCGGCGTGCCGAAACCGGAATCGAACAGGATAATGGCCAAAGCCAACGAGCCGGCGAAGTAAGCCAGCCGCGCATTGTCGAATTCGATGCCAAGGCCGTCGACGCCGGTGGCAAGGCCTATGCAGAGGAAGAGGAGCAGCAGGGGTGCGCCGAAGCGGAAGGCGATCAGGCTCGAAAAGGCGGCGGCGACAACAAGCGCTGTGCCGACCAGCGTCACGAGATAGATCGCATGCTCCATCCGGAATTGCCCCTCAAATCCGCGTCCCTCCCGCTTTACGGCAGAGTGGGGCGAAGACATGACCAGTGCAAGGCGGCAGCGTGGCTTTTTTGCCCCATGCCGCTGCGTCGAACGAAAACGCCCGGCCGAAGCCGGGCGTTTCACACGATCAAAAAGGAAGCCTGAGGTCAGGCGATGGTCTTGCCGAAGGCGACAGCCGTGTCGCCCATGCGGTTCGAGAAGCCCCATTCGTTGTCGTACCAGGAGAGCACCGAGACGAAGTTGCCGTCCATGACCTTGGTCTGGTCGAGCGCCGCGATCGAGGAGTGCGGATCGTGGTTGAAATCGATCGAGACGTTCGGGTGATGGGTGACCGAGAGCACGCCCTTCAGCTTGCCCTTGGAGGCGGCGATCAGCGCTTCGTTGATCTCCTGCGCGGTGGTCGAGCGCTTGGCGATGAATTTGAAATCGACGACCGAGACGTTCGGGGTCGGCACGCGGATGGAGATGCCGTCGAGCTTGCCCTTGAGGTCGGGCAGCACCAGGCCGATCGCCTTGGCGGCACCGGTCGAGGTCGGGATCTGCGACAGCGCCGCGGCGCGGGCCCGGTAAAGGTCCTTGTGCATGGTGTCCAGCGTCGGCTGGTCGCCGGTGTAGGAGTGGATCGTCGTCATCATGCCCTTCTCGATGCCGACGGTCTCGTGCAGCACGGCGGCAAGCGGCGCCAGGCAGTTGGTGGTGCAGGACGCGTTGGAGATGACGACGTGGTCCTTGGTCAGCTTGTCGTGGTTGATGCCGTAGACGACCGTGAGATCGGCGCCTTCGGCCGGGGCCGAGACGATGACGCGCTTGGCGCCGGCCGTCAGATGCGCGGCAGCCTTGTCGCGCGCGGTGAAGATGCCGGTGCATTCGAGCGCGATGTCGATGCCGAGATCCTTCCAGGGCAGCTGGGTCGGATCCTTGATGGCGGTGACCTTGAACTTCTCCTTGCCGACGGAGATCTGGTCGCCGTCGACCGTCACCTCATGCGGGAAGCGGCCATGCACGCTGTCGTAGCGGAGCAGATGCGCGTTGGTCTCGACCGGGCCGAGGTCGTTGACGGCGACGACGTCGATGTCCTTGCGGCCGGATTCATGAATGGCGCGCAGGATGTTGCGGCCGATGCGGCCAAATCCGTTGATGGCAACTCTGACGGTCATGTTTCTCTCCCAGGGGCTGGAAAGTGGATGGGTCCGCTGCTTCATAGCGGCGGGCGTGCAAAGAATCCAGCCGCAGAAGCCGGAATTTAAATCGATTAGGTTGGTCCAGTCCGGCGACATCCTTTGAATGGGCTTCGCCGGACGGGGCGTTGCTTTTTATGCATGCCGCTCGAGATCGCTGCGCGCTTTTGAGCGACATGCGATGGCTCACTTGCCGTGCAGGCGCGCCTCCACGGCCTTGGCCGCGGCCTCGGCGGTGATGCCGAAATGCGGATAGAGCTGCTCGATCGAGCCGGAGGCGCCGAAGCCGGTCATGCCGACGAAGATGCCGTCGATACCGATCAGGTGGTCCCAGCCCTGGCGGATGCCGGCCTCGATAGCGACCTTCACCTTGGCGTTGCCGATGGTCTTCCTGCGATAGTCCTCGTCCTGCTGGTCGAACAGCTCGAAGCAGGGCACCGATACGACGCGGGTCGGATGGCCGTGTTTTTCGAGCAACTCGCGGGCGCCAAGGGCGACCTCGACCTCCGAGCCCGTGGCGAAGATCGTCACGGCCGCCTCGCCGTTTGCCGCGGCAAGCTCATAGGCGCCCGAGGCGCTGAGGTTCTTCTCGCTGTGTTCGCTGCGCACGGTCGGCAGGTTCTGGCGGGTCAGCGCGAGCGTCGAAGGCGTCTTTTCGGACTCCAGCGCCAGCTGCCAACATTCCGCCGTCTCGACCGCGTCGGCCGGGCGGAAGACGTTGTGGTTCGGAATGGCGCGTAGTGCGGCCAGATGCTCGACCGGCTGGTGGGTCGGGCCGTCCTCGCCGAGGCCGATCGAGTCATGGGTCATGACGAAGATCGAGCGGATGCCCATCAGCGAGGCAAGGCGCATCGAAGGGCGGGCATAGTCCGAAAAACACAAGAAGGTGCCGCCATAGGCGATCAGGCCGCCATGCAGCGTCAACCCGTTGATGGCCGCCGCCATGCCGTGCTCGCGGATACCGTAATGAACATAGCGCTGGCCGTAGTCGTCCGGAGTGATGTTCTTGGTCTGGCTGGTCTTGGTGTTGTTGGAGCCGGTGAGGTCGGCCGAGCCGCCGATGGTTTCGGGAACAGCGCCGTTGATCACTTCCAGCGCCATTTCCGAGGACTTGCGGGTGGCCACCTTCGGCTTGTCGGCCGAGAGCTTCTTCTTGTACTCGGCGATGACGGCGTCGAAATTGTCCGGCAGCTTGCCGGCGAGGCGGCGCTCGAATTCGCCCTTCAGCTTGGCGTCGGCCTTGGCAAGGCGGCCTTCCCAATCGGCGCGCGCCTTGGCGCCGGCGGTGCCGACGCCGCGCCAGGCGTCGAGGATGTCGGCCGGAATCTCGAAGGGCGGCGATTCCCAGTTGAAGAATTTGCGGGCGCCAGCGATTTCGTCCGCGCCGAGCGGCGAGCCATGCGCCTTGTTGGTGCCGGCCTTGGTTGGGGCGCCGAAGCCGATGGTCGTCTTGCAGGCGATCATCGTCGGCTTGTCGGAATGGCGGGCGGCTTCGATGGCGTAGGCGATGGCTTCCGGATCGGTGCCGTCGATGTGGCTGGCGTTCCAGCCGCTGGCCTGGAAGCGGGCGACCTGGTCGGTGTTGTCGGCGAGCGAGACCGGGCCGTCGATCGAAATGTTGTTGTTGTCCCAGAAGACGATCAGCTTGTTGAGCTTGAGATGGCCGGCGAGCGCGATGGCTTCCTGGGAGACGCCCTCCATCAAGCAGCCGTCGCCGGCCAGCACATAGGTGTAGTGGTTGACAAGGTCGTTGCCGAAGGCGGCGTTCATGATGCGCTCGCCGAGCGCGAAGCCGACCGAGTTGGCGAGGCCCTGGCCGAGCGGACCGGTGGTGGTCTCGATGCCAGCGGCATGGCCGTATTCGGGATGGCCGGCGGTCCTAGATCCGAGTTGGCGGAAATTCTTGATCTGGTCGATCGTCATGTCCTCGTAGCCGGTGAGGTACAGGAGCGAATAGAGCAGCATCGAGCCGTGGCCGGCCGACAGGATGAAACGGTCGCGGTCGGCCCAGTGCGGGGCCTTGGCGTCGAATTTCAGGAAGCGGGTGAACAGCACCGTAGCGATGTCGGCGCAGCCCATGGGCAGGCCGGGGTGGCCGGAATTGGCCTTCTCGACGGCGTCCATGGAAAGAAAACGGATCGCATTGGCCATCCGATCATGTTGTTCACGCGAGGTCATGCTTCCTCCGGAATAGGGGTTGGAGCCTTGGGAGAGCCCGTGGAAAGGGTGCGCGACACATAGCAGGCGCGGCCTTTGAGTCAACAAATCGGTGCTTTTTTGCCGGCCTTGTGAAGGCGCCGGCGACGCTACATTAGCGTTAGCGGGGGACAGTCGCGAGAGCTTTATTGACGCGCGCTTCACCCGGCGCCTAATCTTTCCGAGATAACGCGTTCTGAACGCGAGCGATTCGGTGACGGGCAGGGCATAGGACGAAGGCCATGACCGGGGAAACGACCCTCAAGGAAGTCATCGCCAGGCTAGGCAAAGCCATGGAGGGACTGGAAAACGCCGTGGCGGCGCGGCTCGAGCATGAGCGCGACTATTCCGAAGCCGAGGCTGAGGTGCAGCGCATGAACGCCGACCGCTCGCGGCTGGCGCAGGAGCTCGACAATTCCGAGGCGCGCGCCGAACGGCTGGAAGACGCCAACAAGGAAGTGTCGCGCCGGCTGGTGACCGCCATGGAAACCATTCGCGCGGTACTGGACAGGTAAGCCAATGGCACAGGTCACCGTTTCCATCGACGGCAAGCAGTACAGGATGGCTTGCGACGAGGGCCAGGAAGAGCATCTGATCGACCTCGCCGAGCGCTTCGACCGGTATGTCATGCATTTGAAGGATTCGTTCGGCGAGATCGGCGACCAGCGGCTGACGGTCATGGCCGGCATCATGGTGATGGATGAGCTTTCGGAGCTCAACAAGCGGGTCAAGGGCATGGAGAGCGAGGTGCTGACGCTGCGCAAGACGCGCGACGAGGCGCTGACCAAGGCCGACAAGAGCGACAGCGTGCTGACGACCGCGCTCGCGGCACTTGCGCAGCGCATGGAAGACCTTGCGACGACGCTGGCGGTGAAGAAGGCTTAAGCCACCAATCCCCTGCGTCCGCTATGGAAATTCTGCTGTCTTTTCCAGGAAAAGCAGAAATTTTTCCGTCGTTCCGATCACGCTTGCAGACACAAGCCTTTTGAACCGTTCCTTCCGGCGGTATAGAAGCTGACGCGCGCCGCTGGGGTTGGCCCATGCCGGCGCCATGTCACAGGGTAGGGAGCCCGCGATGAGCCTTCGTATCAACGATATCGCGCCGGATTTCACGGCCGAGACCACGCAAGGGACGATCAATTTCCATCAATGGATCGGTGACGGCTGGGCAGTGCTCTTCAGCCATCCGAAGAACTTCACGCCGGTTTGCACGACCGAGCTCGGCACGATGGCCGGGCTCGAGGGCGAATTCAAAAAGCGAAACGTCAAGATCATCGGCATTTCCGTCGATCCGGTGTCGAGCCACGAAAAGTGGCAGGCCGACATCAAGACCGCCACCGGCCATACGGTGAACTATCCGCTGATCGGCGATAAGGACCTCCATGTCGCAAAGCTCTATGAAATGCTGCCGGCCGGCGCCGGCGAAAGCTCGGAGGGCCGCACGCCGGCCGACAACGCCACCGTGCGGTCGGTCTACGTCATCGGCCCGGACAAGAAGATCAAGCTGGTGCTGACCTATCCGATGACCACCGGCCGCAACTTCGATGAGATCCTGCGCGTCATCGATTCCATCCAGCTGACCGCCAAGCACCAGGTCGCGACGCCGGCAAACTGGAAGCAGGGCGAGGACGTGATCATCACCGCCGCCGTCTCCAACGAGGACGCGATCAAGCGCTTCGGCGCCTACGAGACGGTGTTGCCGTATCTGCGCAAGACCAAGCAGCCGACAGCGTGAGCTTTCCTTCTCCCCGTCCCACAGGGAGAAGGTGCCCGAAAGGCGGATGAGGGGCGGCGCGGCGTTCGATAGATGAGCGCCAAGCTGCTCGGAGATTTTTGCTGAGCAATCAACCTTGCAGCGTCGGCGCTGCCCCTCATTGTCCTGCCGGACATTTCTCCCCGTATCGTGACGGGGAGAAAGGGCTTGTTTCGCCGCCTTCGCCAATCGCAGGCGTTGGAACGTATTGTCGGACCGCAAAAGTGCGAAGCCGGAGGTCGACGAGTTAATATACCAATTCTGACTGCTCGCGTACGATCAACGCGTCGATGAAGGGTCGTCTGAAAACTTTTTGTTTGGGTAATAGCGCTTCTTCTGCCGTTTTAGCTGATAGAACAGTGTTCCGTGTATACCATTAACTTCGGTTTTTCGTTGTAAACCTCTACTTAAACTTTCTTGAACCTGCTTCGCCCTTTTGCTCCCAACGCGCTTAAAGAAATCCTCAATGAACTCGATATCCTGACCATTCGGAAAAATTAACTCAAAATCTTCATCTGAAACTGCATAGATATTGTACGCGGTGTTGTCGGCGCCATCGATTAACTGAACATTTTTCATTGACGCATCGCTCTGCACATGTGTCTGCTCGTTCAGAGCGCTAAATTTCCTACGCCGATACCTGTCGTAATACGGATAGCAACATTTGCCAAGGCTTTGGCGGTGCAACTCGCAAACGTGCCAAATTCTCTTCTTGTCTTGGCGGGAAGACATTTGCATCTGCCTTTGCGAAGCTTGCCAAATCGCAGGTGTTGCAACGTTAAAAAACGGCGGCGCCAGACGCTGGCGCCGCCGTTTTGTCTTTTGCGTAATGCCTCGAGCTTTTACGCCGCCGGCTGCGCTTCGATGGTGCGCAGCGCCTGATTTTGACGCTTGGCCGCGGCCTTGACCGCGTCCTGCACCTTCTCGAAGGCGCGCACCTCGATCTGGCGCACGCGCTCGCGGCTGATGTCGAACTCGGCCGACAGCTCTTCCAGCGTCAGCGGCTCTTCGGCCAGACGACGCGCCTCGAAGATGCGCCGCTCGCGGTCGTTGAGCACGGACAGTGCGCCCGACAGCATCGAGCGCCGGTTTTCCAGCTCGTCCTGCTCGATCAGCATCTCCTCCTGGCTTTCGTGGTCGTCGACCAGCCAGTCCTGCCATTCGCCGGACTCACCTTCGCTCGCCCTGATGGGGGCATTGAGCGAAGCGTCGCCCGACAGGCGACGGTTCATCGATACCACTTCGGCCTCGGAAACGTTGAGACGCGTGGCGATCTCGGCGATCTGGTCGGGCTTGAGGTCGCCGTCGTCGAGCGCCTGGATCCGGCCCTTCACCTTGCGCAGGTTGAAGAACAGGCGCTTCTGGTTGGCGGTGGTGCCCATCTTGACCAGGCTCCACGAGCGCAGGATGTATTCCTGGATCGAGGCCTTGATCCACCACATAGCGTAGGTGGCGAGCCGGAAGCCGCGCTCCGGTTCGAATTTCTTGACAGCCTGCATGAGGCCGACATTGCCTTCCGAGATCACCTCGCCGATCGGCAGGCCGTAGCCGCGATAGCCCATGGCAATCTTGGCGACGAGCCGCAAATGGCTGGTGACGAGCTTGTGCGCGGCGGAAGTGTCCTGATGCTCGGCATAACGCTTGGCGAGCATGTACTCTTCCTGGGGCTGAAGCATCGGAAAGCGACGGATTTCTTCCAGGTAGCGGGCGAGACCGCCTTCACCGGAAACGATACTGGGTAGTGACTGGGCCATGATAGCGCCCCCTCTCTATTGGAGTGATGCCCCCGTAACGCGGCGGGCATGTGACGCGAATGCCAATCGGCTCACTCGCGCAACTGCTGTATATAGGAACAAAACCAGAAAGGACAGGCATTTGTTCAACACGAAACAGTGTGTCACGCTGAAGTGAACAACGCCAGTCAGGTTTTTTGATGGCTGGTTTGAAGCGTCTTGATGGCGGTTCAGAGCATTCGAAAGCCGCCGACAAGTTCCTCCATGTCCCTCGGCATCGGCGCCTCGAACCGCATCGGTAGATGGGTGGTCGGGTGTCGGAATTCAAGGAGCCAGGCATGGAGCGCCTGTCTGGAAAATGCCTTGACCTCGCCTTTCAGCGGTTCCGGCAGCCGGTTGGCCTTGGTGCGGAAGGCCTGGCCGTACTCCGGATCGCCGACCAACGGATGACCGATATGCGCCATATGTACCCTGATCTGGTGCGTGCGGCCGGTCTCGAGGCGGCATTCGATCAGACTTGCGGTGGTGAATTCCTTCTGCCGCCCGCCGAAACGCTCGACGACGGTGAAATGGGTGACGGCATGCCGGGCGTCGTCCCGGCCTTCGGGAACCACCGCGCGCCGTACCCGATCGGCGGCGCGGCCGAGCGCGGCCTCGACGGTGCCGGTCGGCCGCTGCGGAATGCCCCAGACCAGCGCCAGATAGGCGCGTTCGAGGTCGCCCGTCCGGCCATGATCGGCGAAGGCCTCAGACAGTGCCTTGTGGGCGCGGTCGGTCTTGGCCACCACCATGACGCCGCTGGTTTCCTTGTCCAGCCGGTGGACGATGCCCGGTCGCCTGACGCCGCCGATGCCGGAAAGACTGTCGCCGCAATGATGGATCAGCGCGTTGACCAGTGTGCCGGTCCAGTTGCCGGCGCCGGGATGCACAACCAGCCCCGCCGGCTTGTTGACGACGATCAGCTCGTCGTCCTCGTAAAGGATGTCGAGAGGAATGGCCTCGCCTTGCGGCTCGGCAGGCTCCGGCTGCGGCATGATGACCGCGACACGCTCGCCCGGCGCCATCTTGCGCTTTGCCTCCTCGACCGGCTTGCCGGCGATCCTAACCGCACCCTGCTTGATGAGGGCCTGCACGCGGCTGCGTGAGATCTCCGGGCCGAGCTGGGCGGTGAGCCACTGGTCGAGGCGCTGGCCTGCGGCATCGGCGCCGGCTTCCAGCTCCACCGCTCCATCCAACTCATCGCTCGGCAATTCATCCTGTCTCAAAATCGGGGCCCTATCAAAATCGAGGTCTCTTCGCTATGAGCGCTCATCGAAACCGTTGCGGATTGTTTAGTCATGGCCCGGCCGATCGCCGAAGAAGATGAGGAGAAGCCGCTCGACCCTGCGGCCGAAAAAGTGCGCCGGAAGCTCATCCGCTTCATGATCGTCAATCTCGGTCTTCTGTTCCTCGCCCTTATGGTGGTGATCGGAGCCCTTGTCTACAAAGCCCGCAATGCGCCCGGCGCCGGATCGGTGCATGCCGGCGATGTCCAGGCTCCGGCCGGCGCGCCCCTCTCCGGCGATATCGTGCTGCCGGTCGGCGCCAAGGTCGTCAGCCAGGCACTGTCCGGCAACCGCCTGTCGATCGATGCCGAGCTCGCGGACGGCAGCCGTTCCATCTTTCTCTACGACATTGCCGAGCGCCGCGTGATCGGCCAGTTCGCGATTCGCAACAAATGAGCGGCTTTGCCGATAACCGCAGCATTGCGACCGTGGCGCTCGTCGTCGAAAACTATGACGAGGCGATAGCCTGGTATGTCGAGCGGCTTGGCTTCGTGCTGAGCGAGGATGTCGACCTCGGCGGCGGCAAGCGCTGGGTGACGGTCACGCCGGCAAACAGGCAGGGCGCGCGGCTGCTCTTGGCGGCAGCCTCCGGCGAGAGGCAGGCAAGCCGCATCGGTGACCAGACCGGCGGCCGGGTGTTTCTTTTTCTCGAAACGGACGACTTCGCCCGCGACCATCAGGCGATGCTTGGCAGGGGCGTCGAATTCCGCGAGGCGCCGCGCTTCGAGCCCTATGGCACGGTGGCGGTGTTTGCCGATCTCTACGGCAATCTCTGGGATCTGATCGAGCCGAAACGGCAGGGTTGACGAGGGCAGTCCGCAAAGTCCGCGAACAGTCCGAAACCCCAGTTGCTTTTTTCCGGCCTTCATCCTATGTAGCCGGTTCTTGAGCGCGCCCATCGTCTAGCGGTCAGGACACCGCCCTCTCACGGCGGGAACAGGGGTTCGATTCCCCTTGGGCGTACCATTGATTCCAATAATTTAGCTGCTTTGAACGACGACGCGTCGAATAGCGATCGAGAAGCCTTAGCCAGGCAATGCGCGAAGGAACACACAGCACCGTCGGCCGTTTGCCTTTCTTTCAGTGAAAGGATGAGACATGCCGACACCCGCTGAGCTCGAAGCGAAATTCTGGAAAGCGCTGAAATCTGACATGACGATGATGATCGGCCTCGACGGCTCCAACATCATCCCTCGGCCCATGACGGCACAACTGGAGAAGGACGATACCGGTCCGATCTGGTTTTTCACGGCGAAAGACACGGAGCTTCCGATGGGCCTTTCCGGCGGCGACCAGGCAACGGCCACGTTCGTCTCCAAGGGACATGACCTCTTCGCAACGGTGCAGGGCAAGCTTCGCGTCGACAATGATCGGGCTGTGATCGATCGGCTCTGGAACCCCTATGTCGAAGCATGGTTCGAGGGCGGCAAAGACGATCCGAAACTCACGCTGTTGCGCTTCGATCCGGACCGAGCCGAAATCTGGCTCGATGCGTCGAGCGTGGTTTCGGGCATCAAGATGCTGCTCGGATATGACCCGAAGCAGGAATACAAGGATAATGTCGCCAAGGTCGACCTTTAGGGGCCGGTCGCGACAGGCTGTCGACCGCGTAATTTCTGCTTGATTCTCGGTTGATGCGGCAAAGGCCTCCAGCCTGAAATGCAACCACGCATCCACTCTATGGGCTCGCGACCAGAATGAACCGCGCCAGTTTGCGGCGGCAATGCGTTACGCACCGGGATGGAAGATAGGCGCACGAATCCGCCACTGGCGCGCGCCTGGCGTTATACTCGACGTTATCGGAGCGGCGCTTTTTTGCCCCTGGGCTTTGAAGCCCCTGTTTCCCCGCTGTCCCATGAGAGGAAGGCGCTGCGCTATTTCCCGGTAAGAAACGGCGTGGCTCAGTCATGCGATAGCGTCTAGGCACCGATTCCGCCTTGGCTACCATCCCAATTGGATTATCTGGGAAAGATCGGCGATGTCGCCATAGATCATCGAGCCTTTGACGAGAAAACACTTGCCATGCAAGACCTCGGACAGTGAGCTCGACGCGGTGCAAACCGGCAAAACTTTATGGCCATTGGCTTCGGTCGGGCCGATGCTGATGACGAGGAAAGCAATCGCAACGAGAGTCGTTCTGCTCATATCCAACCCCTCAAGCCTACTAGCTGCCAGGGCTGCAAAACCGGTTGCCTCCTCAAAGTAGCATCGGGCAATGATGGGATTCATCGTATCGATTGGAGAAGCGGCTCATCTATCTGCCGTAGGCGCAAAGACGGATTAGCCCCCGCCTGTTCAGTGGCCTCCACCATGCAGGCTAACGCTTCTTTGTTTCCCAGCCGAACTACAACGCCTCGAATTGCCCACCACCAAGGCGCTTGAATTCCGAACTTCTTCAAAGCGTTCAGGAGCTTCACGACGTGCATCTATCGCGCTTGCTGAAAAAGGCGGCGCGGAACAGTGCAGCCTAAAGATGGGGGCGCCCGGCCTGTGGCATATCGGGGGACCTAGGGCAGACAGGCCGGGCCTTTTACCCCATGTGGGCAAGGGGCAAGTCTGTACTATGCGCCACCTTTCGACGGCTGACATCAGAACTTTAGGCGTAGCTAATAAACTCCGTCGCGATTAATGAGCGCAAGCGAGGGACCTTTGGTTGCCTCTGCGGCTACACCCCTGATGGGATTGACCGCTCATAGTCAGCACGCTCCCAAACGAAAGCGGCAAACCGCTCACCTGCGAAAGCGGGATGAGTTGCGCCATGACCGTTGCAAGTCCTCGCGCTTCTCAAGACAGGCTTTTCGCAAACGCTGACGGACTTGGAGTGTGACCTTGCCGCGCCATCAACGCTGTGGTGGCACCGGATCGAGCAGGGTGACATCGTCGGGCCCCGCGGGTGGCAGTTCGCCATTGGGCGTCAGCTTGTTGACCGCCTCGGGCAAGTCCCTGGTTATCCTGGCTATCAGCTCATCGCGGGACAAGCCGGTCTGCATTGAAAGAGAAGCCAGTGTTTCGTCGTCTATTGCCGCCTCGACATCTTTCGGCTCGATCGGCTGGTTGGGTCCGCTACTAACCCAAGAATCCACCTTGGAACCGGCTCCCGCATTTCTGAAGCGGTCGACAATATCCCCAAGCGCCGTCCCCGATACGCCTTTGGACAGCTGATCCAAGATCCCTCCCTGCAGATTGTTTGGATCGCGATTTCCCGCGCCACGGAGCAGCTCTCCGATCTTGTCGCGATTTTGGTAAGCGAGAATGCCCAATATGGCGACAGCCAGTCTTCCCAGGTTTGCCATTGATTGCCTCCCAGCAATTACAAGGGAAGAGCCGGTGATCACAAAGGTTCCGTCTAACGTGAAAAGTTTGCCGAGAGGCCAGCAAGCGAGGTCATCTTGCAATCAACAGGCTGGATCACGAGCCGCTTGATTTAGACGCATAAACTCCTGGACGAAGGCCGCTCGGAAAGCCGCAAAAATCTCCGGTGGCACCCCCTTCAACCTGCTTGCCACTGGCGACAAGCCATACTGAAAGAATCCTGCTGGCCGCGATCCCTATTGGCTTTTGTTCAGGAGCGTGGCGGGACCGAAAACCGGCAGCCGGGTCCTAGGGAAAAGAATGCCGGTACTCCTCGCTAAATCAAACCGCGCTCGGAACAAAGGTGTGGGTCGCTTGTTGGGTTCGCAGCACATCTGCCCAACTAGGAACTTCTCCATGAAAAATCGCCATCTACTGGTTGCGCTGACCACAGCCGCCGCCATCACATTTGCAGTGCCTGCCTTTGCCGCCGACGATGCCCAGGGGTTCGTCGACAAGGCTGCCAGCGGGGGCATGTTCGAGGTCGAGTCGAGTAAGATCGCCCAAGGCAAAGCCCAGGATCAGGCGGTCAAAGACTTCGCCCAAAAGATGATCGACGGTCATGGGGCGGCCAATGCAAAACTCGAAACGATTGCCGGCGAGCAGAAGCTCAAAGTGCCCGCCGAGACGGATGCCAAGCACAAGAGCGACCTCGACGCCCTTCAGAACGGCAAGGATCCGGTCGAAAAGACCTATGTGCAGATGCAGCGTGATGCGCACGCGGATGCCGTGGAGCTGTTCGAGAACTACGCCAAGGATGGCGACAATCCCCAGCTCAAGGCGTTCGCATCGGAGACCTTGCCCACACTCAAAATGCATAAGGAAATGATCGAGAAGATCGCTTCCACCATGGACGATGAAACCGGCACGACGACGAGTTCGACAACTCCCGCCGTCACCACGACCGACACAAAAAATCCGGCTGCTCCGGTGCCAGGCGCCAATAGCTTCACCGAAGACCAGGCCAAGAGCCGGATCCAGGATGCCGGCTTCTCGGATGTCTCAGCGCTAACCAAGGACGATCAAGGCATCTGGCGCGGTCAGGCCACCAAGGACGGAAAGAAGACAACCGTGGCGCTCGATTATCAGGGCAACGTCGTTGCCGGCAGCAACTGAAACGGATTGGAGTTCAACCATGAGAACCGTGACCGGACTATTTGACAATTATGAGGACGCTTCCGATGCCGTCGATGAACTCGAAGCCATCGGCGTTCCGCATTCCGACATCAGCATCGTCGCCAATAACTCGACCGGCTGGTACCAAGATGATCGCTCGAATGCCGCCGAAGATGCGGCTGGCGGCGCCGGTGTGGGCGCCCTCATTGGCGGCGCCGGCGGGTTGCTGACGGGGCTTGGGATCATGGCTATCCCAGGCGTGGGCCCTGTTGTCGCCGCAGGGTGGCTCGCCGCTACCGCTGCAGGCGCATTGGGGGGCGCAGTTGTCGGCGGGGCTGCCGGGGGCATCGTCGGAGCCCTTACCGACTCCGGGGTCCCGGAAAGGGATGCTCATGTCTACGCCGAAGGTGTGCGCCGCGGCGGGACGTTGGTCACGGCCAGGGTCGACGACGCGTTGGCCGGCGAAGCCGAGAGCATCCTCGGCCAATCAAGATCAGTGAACTTGGAAGATCGCCGCAGTGCCTACGAAGCGGACGGTTGGAGGAGCTTTGACGCTGGCGCCGAAAACTACACCGCCGACGAGATCGAACGCGATCGAGCGCGCTACGCAAATCGCGTTTGACCATATTCGCCCCCAGGCGAAAGGCCCGGGGGCTTCACGCTCTGGCGCGTAGACAGCGCCTCCATGCTGGAGCAACCGAGTTCGGTCATCCGCTCAGTGAAGTTCTCCGCGGCCTCGGCGCGACCCAACTGTGATCCGGGGCGTGAAAAGTGATTTTGCGGCGCGCAACGGGCGGGGTACGGTATGTCACTTGCCAAAAGGAGGATGATGATGAAAGCCTTCCTCGCAACCATCTTCGCGCTGGGCCTGTCCGTCTCTGCAGCATCAGCCAATTGCCCGGCACACGCGAAGGATCAAGCCTCAGTCGACGCGCAGCAGACGGCAAGCGTTGACAAGGCCGACACGTCAACATCGACGGAAATCAAAAAAGAAACCCCGGCGAAGTCGGAGTAGTGCTTCTTCTTCGAGGGTAGATTGAGAGAGTGTCCGCGCTGCGGGTAGTAACACCCGAGAGCGGGCTACCATGAAGAGCCATGCGGCGCGAGGACGGCGTGAGCGTCGCCGCTATCGCTGAGAAGCTTCGCTGATCGGCGACGTGAAAGCGTAGCGGTGGCGCCATTTCGGGCGCCCTCAAGGACGGTTTACAAATAAGGCTTCCGTCGGCTGCCGACGATGAACCAAAAAAGTCTAAATGCCGGCTCGGGTCCGCTCACGAGACGCCCTCTCCAACAACAGCGACAGCTGATGCAGGTGCATCGATTGGGCGTCTTCAAGCAACTGCAAAAAGCTGGACGCCTTGCCTCGCGGCAACCGGCGGCGCTTTAGCGCAGCGATGCGCGCGCGCTGGCGCTTGATGTGCTGCTCGGCCTGCAGAACATGGCGTTCCGCCATTTGGATGTCGTCGGCCAATGCCATGGTTGTAAACGGCGGTGTCGGGCAGGCGGTTCCGCTGGCCCGGCCGGCCCTCGATCATGGTGCAGCAGAGCCTTGCGCATCCTCCTTGCGGCCGGCGATGACGTGCTGGTGCGATGCTGCGCGCCGCTTCTGGCGCAACGCCTCGGATTGAATTAGCATCCGATAATCAAAGTTTCGGCCGCGATCCAGCAGGATGCGGATTGCGGAACCAAGGGGAAGCCGTGTGGCGGTCGCCTGCCGGGCGCCGATTTAAAGGCTGCCTGACCACATCGTCCGGCGGCAGGCGCGGCGGGGCCGGGAGGAGCCAATGCAAAAACTGCAGTCGCAAGGCGTCCATCACATCACGCTGGTCGGCGCCGATCGCCAGACCTCCATCGATTTCTGGGAAGGCGTGCTCGGCATGCCATTCATCTTCGAGCAGCCCAATCTCGACAAGGCGAGCGAAAGCCACCTCTATTTCGACCCGGGCGATGGTCGGCTGATCACGGTCTTCACCGACGAGAGCCGCAGCCCGGTCAAGCGGCGCACACCGACCGATACGGGCTGTGTCCACCACATCGCGTTCTCTGTGTCGCGCGTGACGTTCCTGCAGGCGGTCGCCCGGCTCGACGAGCGCGCCATCAAGCACAGCGGGGTAAAGGATCGCGGCTTTATGGATTCGATCTATTTCGAGGATCCGCTTGGGCTGCTGATCGAGCTTGCCTCCTACCGGTTCGAGCCGCCCGCGGGCTTCAGCCATGCCGACGTGCTGATGGCGGCGCACAAGATCCGCGTTGCGCGCGGCGACTACAATATCGCCGAGGCGCACCTTGCCGACGCCATCCAGGCGCTGGTCGAGCGATCGCGCGAAACATTGTCCGAGAACCGGGCGGCGAAGAATCCATACTGAACAGGTCAGAGGGAGGACCAGATGGCAAAGGCTGCAACGAAAGGAACGAACAAAGCCGCCGCCAAGCCGGCAGCGAAGATGGCAAAGCCGGCGGCAAAGGTGACTGC
>NZ_RZSF01000107.1:0-19130 GCF_004023325.1 Mesorhizobium sp. M1A.F.Ca.ET.072.01.1.1
AACTCCAGCCGCGTCTCGCCGGCAAAATGCGCCCTGGCGTAGCCGATCACCGTGTCCTTGCCGGCGCCGCTCGGCCCGACCACCGCGACGAAGACGCCGTTGCGGATCGGAAGGGTCTCGGTGAGCTCTCGTTCGATCAGCGCAGAAACCATCATGCGACGCGCCTGCCCTGACGCCAGACGTTGCGCACGACCGGCACATGCTGGTCGACGCGCACGCGCACGAGGTCGGCGCGCCGGCCGGGCTCGATGACACCGCGATCGCTAAGGCCGACCGCTTCCGCCGGGTTCTTTGAGACCATGGCGACCGCCTGCGGCAGCGAAATGCCTTCCACGACATCGCCGAGGAAGAAGGCGGACTGAATCAGGCTGAAGGGGATATAGTCGGACGACAGGATGTCGAGCAAACCGTCGCCGGCAAGCGAACGCGCCGACACATTGCCCGAATGCGAGGAGCCGCGCATGACGTTGGGCGCGCCCATCAGCACGCCGAGGCCTGCCGCCTTCGAGGCCCTCGCCGCCTCCTCGGTGGTCGGGAATTCGGCAACGCGCACGCCCTGCTCCACCGCCTCGTCGACATGGCCGGCCGTCGCATCGTCGTGGCTGGCAAGCACGATGCCGCGCTCGCGGCAGGCGGCGGAAATGAAGACGCGGTTCGGCCCGGAATTCTTGGCCGATTCCGCCATACGCTTCTCGCAGAATTTCTGGAAGTCGCGGTCGGTGAGCTTCAGCTTGCGCTGGTAATAATAGGCGTAGGTCTCGAGATCGACGAACTGGCGCTGGCCCGGCGCATGGTCCATCAGCGAGGCGAGCTTCACCCTGTCGTCGGTCTCGAAATTGGCGAAGGCCTCGAGGCAATCCGGCGCCGAGACCTCGCAGCGCAGATGGATGAAGTGGTCGGCCCTGAGCCGATCCTGGCGCACGCTGTCCTCGATCGCGTCGGCGAGCTTGCGCACGTCGTCGGACTTCAGGTCGGCATCCTCGTCCATGCCGACACGCAAGGCGTCGAGCACCGTGGTGATGCCGGCGGTCGCCACCTGCGCATCGTGGGCGAGCACGGCGGCGATCGGGTTCCAGCGCACTTTCGGACGCGGCGCGTAATGGCCTTCGAGGTGATCGGTGTGCAGTTCGACGAGACCTGGGATGATGTAGTCGCCGCCCATGTCCTCGCCGGTGCGGGCCGCACCCGGCTCGATCGCGGCGATCAGCCCATCGCGCAGCAGCAGCGAGCCCGCGACGATCTCGTCGGGCAGCACGATGCGGGCATTGTTCAAAACGGTCTCGGCGGTCATTTCAGCAGTCCTATCTCAGGCGGGCGGACATCAGGCGGTTTTTCTGGCCGGGCGGCGTCCAAGCACGTGGTGCGAGAGCACCATGAAGGGCGCGCCCGGTTCGGTTTCGACGAACAGCGTCAGCGTATCCACCGGCACCGGACGCTGCAGCACATCCGCGAACAGGCTGTCGATTGCAGCGCGAAGGCGCGGGCTTTCCTGTGGCCCGACGCGTCCGGAGAGCGTCATGTGGAAGCGGAATGTCTCGAAGACGTAGGGATAACCCCACTGGCAGAGGTTGCGGAACTCATCCGGCTTCAGCGAGTCTGGACTGCGGCGCTCGATCTCGGCCTCGGTCAGCGGCGCGCGGAAGCGGTCGAAAGCGCGCACGACCTCGCCGGCGAAACTGTTGAGCGGCTCGAAAGGACTTTCCGGCACCAGCGCGAAAAAGCCGTCGATCTGGCCGACGACCAAACGCGGGATGACGACTGGCGGCGTGACCTCGGCGAAATCGTCGAGCGCCGCCCGCAGCGAGGCTTCCGATTCGCTGGGCGCCAGCCGGAACGGCGCCTTCAGCGTCGCGTGGAAGCCGTAGCGCCGAGCCGAGGCGGTGTGGAAGGCAACTTCCGCCGCCGACAGGGCACCCACACCCTCAACCGGCCGAGTCGGCGCGCCGAACGGGTCGCGCCCCAGCCAGTTGGCGGCGATCCGCGCCAGCGGCTCATCCTGCCTCGGGGTAAAGTAAATGGCATAGCGCATCGAAAATCCTCGTCAGACCCGCTGCCATAGGTGATTTCCATGACGGATTGACGAAGCTTTCATGGGTTTTCGAAGGCAACCCAGGCTCCGGCGGTCCTTAGCCGACGATTTTCCCGAACTGGACCAACAGGTTGAGGGCTATGAAAAATCTCACGCCTTCATCAGCCACTCATGCTCGGCGGCGTTGTGGAATTTCCATGTCCGCTTCGGGCCGGCCATGACGTTGAGATAATAGAGATCATAGCCGTGGCAGGCCGCACACGGGTGGTAGCCTTTGGGCACCAGCACGACATCGCCGTCCTCGATCGCCATCGCCTCGTCCAGGTCGCGCACGCCATTTCTGTCGGCGTCGGTGTAGACGCGCTGGAAGGCGAAACCCTGCGGCGGGTTGAGGCGGTGATAATAGGTCTCCTCGAGATAGGACTCGGCCGGCAGATTGTCCTGGTCGTGTTTGTGCGGCGGATAGCTGGAGGTATGGCCGCCGGGCGTGATGACCTCGACCACCAGCAGCGAGTCGGCCGGCTTGCCCTCGGGCAGGATGTTGGTGACGTAGCGGGTGTTGGTGCCCTTGCCGCGCACTTCCTGACCGAGATCGTCGGGCGCAATGACGCGAGCGGGCAGGCTGCCGCCAAGACCGGGCGCCGAGCAGACGGCAAGCTCCAGCTCGGTGTCGGCGGTCACTGCCCAGTCGGAGCCTTGCGGCACATAGACCGACCAGGGCTTGCCTTCGAAGGGCGACATGCGCTCGCCGAGCAGGCCGAGATCCTTGCCGCCGGCCGCAGCCTGGCCCTTGCCGGTGACGAACACCAGGCAGACCTCGCGCTCGCCCGTCTTGCCGGCGGCCGTCTCGCCCGGCCGCAAGCGGTGGAGATCGAAACCCACGTAAGTCCAGCCCGCGCTTTGCGGGGTGACGTGAGCGACGTGGCCGTGGCCCTTGTCGGCCTTGACGAGCAGTTTCGACATTTTGTCTCCTGGATCATTCCTTCGGCTCGGCCGGAGGCTTGGGCTCCTCGGCCGGCTTGTAGAGGTAGAAGAACTGCCACACCGCGTAACCGGCGAAGCCGAGCGCGATTACACCCCAGAACGGCGTGCCGGAGGCGAATTCGATCACCGACCAGATTAGGCAGACGGCAACGACGGCAATGCGCCGCCACAGCGGTCGGAAGAAGGGGTGCTCATAGTCTTTCATCGCGCCAATCCGGGACTTGTCCAAACGCATCAGATAGACCGAGCGGCCGGACGAATCCACCGTTTACGCCGGGAAGCCCTGCGTCTCCACCGTATAACCGGCGGCCGTCATCACCCGCATCAGCTCCTTGTGGCCGACCTCAGCCATCCTCAGCGGCGGGTTCTTTTTCGGATCCTGCTCGGCCTCGACCACGAACCAGCCTTCATAGCCGTAGTCGGCGAAGCGCTGGACGATCGCGCCGAAATCGAGCGAGCCGTCGCCGGGCACGGTGAAGGCGCCGAGCGCGACGGCATCGAGGAAGGACTGCTTCGTGCGGTCGAGCCCGTCGATCACGTTCATGCGCACGTCCTTCACATGGACGTGGTTGATGCGCTTGTGGTGGTTGTCGATGGCGCGCAACACATCGCCGCCGGCGAAGGCGAGATGGCCGGCATCGAGCAGCAGCGGGATGCCCTCGCCGGAATGATGCATGAAGGAATCGAGTTCCGGCTCGGTCTCGACCACGGCCGCCATGTGATGATGGTAGGAAAGCGGCATACCCTGGTCGGCGCACCATTCGCCGAATTCGGTGACGCGTCGGCCATAGGCCTTCATCTCGTCGCCGGAAAGCCGTGGCTTGGTGGCAAGAGGCTTGGAGCGGTCGCTCTGGATGGAGCGGCCGACCTCGCCATAGACGATGCAAGGCGCGTTGACCGCCTTGAACAAGTCGATCATCGGCTGGATGCGATCCTTGTTCTTCGACATGTCCTCATCGACCAGCGTGCCGGAGAACCAGCCGCCGCAGAGCGTGACGTCGGCCTCTTTCAGGATCGGCAGCATCACCTTCGGATCGTTGGGGAAGCGGCGGCCCATCTCCATGCCGGTGAAGCCGGCCGAGCGCGACTGGCGCAAACACTCCTCCAGCGACACATCATCGCTCAATTCCACGAGATCGTCGTTCCACCACGCGATGGGAGACATGCCCAGTTTGGCTTTCAAGTCGTCACTCCAGGTTTGGATCGTTCAACTTTCGCTCATCGGCGCTGCCCTCATCCGCCTGCCGGCACCTTCTCCCTGGAAATGACGGGGAGAAGGGACAGGCTTCAGCGGTGGCGGCCCCCTGCTCCCCGTTCTTCACGGGGAGAGGGCAAGGGTGAGGGGCAGTGCCAGCTTCAATCACCTAAGCTCCGCATGAGCTTTTTCTCGTCATACGCCTTGCGCGCGGCGTTCACCTGCGGCCGCGACGAGACTTCCGGCACGGCAACATCCCACCAGTGGCCGCCGGCCTCGGTCGACACCAGCGGATCGGTGTCGATGACCAGCACGGTGGTCTTGTCGTTGCCCTTCGCCTTGGCGAGCGCCGTCTCGAGTTCAGCAATCGAGGCCACCTTCTCGGCGACGGCGCCGAGGCTGGCCGCATGGGCGGCGAAGTCGACGTCGGGCATCACCTCGTGGCGAGCGTCCTTCAGGAGATTGTTGAAGTTGGCGCCGCCGGTCGCCATCTGCAGCCGGTTGATGCAGCCATAGCCGCGATTGTCGAGCAACACGATGGTGAGTTTCAGGCCGAGCATCACCGACGTCGCGATCTCGGAATTGAGCATCAGATAGGAGCCGTCGCCGACCATGACGACGACTTCCTGGTCGGGTTTCGCCATCTTGACGCCGAGCCCGCCGGCGATCTCGTAGCCCATGGTCGAGAAGCCGTATTCGGCGTGATAGGAACCGGGCGCGCCCGCTTGCCAGAGCTTGTGCAATTCGCCGGGCAGCCCGCCGGCGGCATGCAAAAGCGTGACGCCCGAGCCCATCGCGCGCTGCACGGCGCCGATCACCTGCGCGTCGGAGGGATAGGCGGCGTTGGTCGAGGCCGTCACCTTGGCGGCGGCAGCCTGCCATTCCGTCTTGCCCTTCAGCGCACTGTCGGTCCAGGCGGTCGGCGCCTTCCAGCCCTTCAGCGCGGCGGAAAGCTCGGCGAGCCCTTCGGTGGCGTCGGCAACCAGCGGCAGCGCCCAGTGCTTTCCGGCATCGAAGACCTGGGTATTGAGCCCGATGATGGTGCGGCCGGCATTCTTGAACAGCGCCCAGGAGCCGGTGGTGAAGTCCTGCAGCCTGGTGCCGATGGCAAGAACCACATCGGCCTCTTCCGCCAGCCGGTTGGCCGCTGATGTGCCGGTGACGCCGACGGCCGCCATGTTGAGCGGATGATCGTCGGGCAGCGAGGATTTGCCGCCTTGGGTCTCGCAAACCGGAATGCCGGCGCCCTGCACCAGCTTGGCCAGCTCTCCGGAAGCCTGCGAATAGAGGACGCCGCCGCCGGCGATCACCAGCGGCTTCTTGGCGTTCTTCAGCGCCGCCACGGCGACGGCCAGTTCGTTGCGATCCGGGCGCAGCCGGCGCGGCGTCCAGACGCGCTCGGCAAACAGGCTTTCCGGATAATCATAGGCCTCCGCCTGCACGTCCTGGCAGAGCGAAAGCGTGACCGGGCCGCATTCGGCCGGATCGGTCAGCACCTGCATGGCGCGGTTCAGCGCCGGGATGATCTGCTCCGGCCGCGTGATGCGGTCGAAATAGCGCGAGACGGGGCGGAAGCAATCGTTGACGCTCGCCGTGCCGTCGGAGAAATCTTCGGCCTGCTGCAGCACCGGGTCGGGCAAGCGGTTGGCGAAGATATCGCCGGGAAGCAGCAGCACCGGTAAGCGATTGACGTGGGCGAGCGCCGCAGCCGTCACCATGTTGAGCGCGCCGGGGCCGATCGAGGTGGTCGCGGCCATGAAGCGGCGGCGGAAATTCGCCTTGCCGTAAGCAATCGCCGCATGCGCCATCGCCTGCTCGTTATGGGCGCGGAAGGTCGGCAGCTCGTCGCGGACCTGGTAGAGCGCCTCGCCGATGCCGGCGACATTGCCGTGGCCGAAGATCCCCCAGACGCCGCCGAAGATCGGCACCTTCTTGCCGTCGATCTCGGTCATCTGGCAGCTGAGAAAGCTGGTCAGCGCCTGCGCCATCGTCAGGCGAACGGTCTTGGTCATTGTCGTTTCCTCCGGCTTTCCCTGTGCCGCCTAATATGCTGCCCGTTCTTCTTATGCTGCTTTGCGGCCGCGCGCTGCAAGCCATGCCTCGGTCAATTGCTCGAAGCGCGAGGCCATGTCGGCGACAGCCTCGTCATCCGAGATCTTGCCGGCCAGCCATTGTTCGGCGGCATTGACAAAGATGGTGCGACCGACGGCAAATCCCTTGACGATGGGCGCATTGGCGGTGGCGGCAAAGGCGGCGACCAGCTCATCCTGCGGCGCCTCCAGACCGAGCAGCACGACGCCGCGGCACCACGGATCATTCTTGACGATCACCTGCTCTATCCTGGCCCAGGCGCCTGCCGAGGCCTGCGGCTCGAGCTTCCACCAGTCGGGCTTGATGCCCAGCGCATAGAGTTCTTCAAGGGCGCGCGGAATGGTGGTGTCGTCGAGCGTGCCGTGCTTGCCGGCGATGATCTCGACGAGCAGTTCCCTGCCGACTTTCCGCGCCGCCTCGAACAGGGCTCGCAGTTTTTGCTGCTGCTCTGTCTTCAGCGCTTCCGGATCATCCGGATGATAGAAGCAGAGGCACTTGATGCAATGGTCGACCGGCCATTCGGTGAGCTGCGAGCCGACGTCCTGCGAGAATTCGAACCGCAGCGGCCGCGATCCGGGCAGCTCGACCGGCCGACCTAACCAGGCAAAGGGATGGCGGGCGAACTCGAACATGGCATCGCGGCCGTATTTCTCATCGATCAGCATGCCGTAGCCGTCGCGACCGGCGGCGACCTTGGCCGCCGCCTTGACGGTGAGCACCTTGAAGTCGGGGATGCGCGAGACATCTGCACCGACCCTGGCGGCGACATCTTCCAGCTGGACGCGGTGGTCGCAAGCGAGCGCCATCAGCGAAGGGATGTCGCGCCGCCGCGTCGTCGCCCAATGGATGTGGTTGATTGCCTCGTCCTTGCGCAGCGCCAGATGCTTGCTGCCGTGCTTCAGAAAAAACTGCAGCTCCTCGAAGGTCGGATATTCCGGCGCGCATAGCAGGCGCGACACGGCGAAGGCGCCGCAGGCATTGGCCCAGGTCGCCGCCGTGGCAAAGCTTTCGCCGCCGAGCCAGCCGCGCAGGAAGCCCGACATGAAGGCGTCGCCGGCGCCAAGCACGTTGTAGATCTCGATCGGGAAGCCCTCGCCGACGATACCGTCCTCGAGGTCGTCGCTGATCGGCCCGTCATAGACGATGCAGCCTTTGGCACCGCGCTTGAGCACGATGGTAGCGGTCGACAGCGTGCGGATCGTCTTAAGCGCGCTCAGACAATCGTCGGCGCCGGAGGCGATCATGATTTCCTCCTCGGTGCCGACGATGAGGTCGCAATCGGGCAGCACCGTCTTCAGCTGCGCCGAGACCCGGTCCGACTTGACGTAGCGCTCGAAGCCCTCGGCATGGCCGGCGAGCCCCCAGAGGTTCGGGCGGTAGTCGATGTCGAAGACGACCTTGCCGCCCTTGGCCTTCATCAAACGGATCGCCTTGCGCTGTGCGGCATCCGAGTTGGGACGCGAGAAATGGGTGCCGGTGACGACCACGGCGCGCGCCGAGGCGATGAAAGCCTCGTCGATGTCCGCTTCGGCGAGCGCCATATCGGCGCAATCCGAACGATAAAAAATCATCGGCGAGACGCCTTCGTCCTCGACGGAAAGCAGCACCAGCGCCGTCAGCCGTTCCTTGTCGGTCTTCAGGCCGTCGACCGAGACGCCCTCACGCCTGAGCTGCTCGCGGATGAAACGGCCCATCTGCTCGTCGCCGACGCGAGTGAGCAGCGCCGAGCGCAGGCCGAGCCTTGCCGTGCCAACGGAGATATTGGCCGGGCAGCCGCCGACCGACTTGGCGAAGGAGGTTATGTCCTCCAGACGCGAGCCGATCTGCTGGCCGTAGAGATCGACAGAGGCGCGGCCGATCGTGATGACGTCGAGCGGCGGATATTTCGCTTCCACGGCTTCGCCCATTCGAACCTCCCATCGGCTTTGTTGTGCAGAGCAGCGTCGTTTTGGGCAGCACGCGCGAACGGCGGCGTGACACCGTCAATATGAAATAATAATTCCAATCTGTAGTCAATATGGAATGAGTGTTCCCTGATGGAAAAACGCCCGTTCGGGGCCGCTCAGGCCTTGCGCTTGCGGCCGGCGTCGCGCCGCTTTTCGCCGACGGCAACGGTCAGCGCCATGGCAAGCGCCATCGTCGCCGACAAAGAGCGGAAGCCGCCGAAATCGGATTCGGCCACCTCGAACCAGACCTTGGCGAATTGGGCGAGCGGCGAGAACGAGCTGTCGGTGATGGCGACGATGGGCACGCCCTGCTCGGCGATCGAGCGCGTCTCCTCGATGGTCGCAGGCGCGTAAGGCGAGAAGCTGATGGCGATGACGGCGTCGCGCGGCGTGGCGAAGCCGATCATCTCGGCATTCAAGCCCGCGGCCGACTCGATCAGTTGGTTGCGGATCTTGAGCTTGCCAAGCGCGTAGGCGATGTAGGAGGCGACCGGATAGGAGCGGCGCTTGGCCAGCACATAGATTGT
Organism: Mesorhizobium sp. M1A.F.Ca.ET.072.01.1.1; assembly: GCF_004023325.1. Taxonomy (NCBI): domain Bacteria; kingdom Pseudomonadati; phylum Pseudomonadota; class Alphaproteobacteria; order Hyphomicrobiales; family Phyllobacteriaceae; genus Mesorhizobium; species Mesorhizobium sp. M1A.F.Ca.ET.072.01.1.1. Next base: position 8,773 of record NZ_RZSF01000107.1, read on the forward strand.
CTCGGCCTTTGCCAGCAGCGTGATCGCCTGTTCGAAATGCGCATCGTTCAGCGCGCGCGAAATGTCGCTGAGCGAGGTGCTGGCGGCAGCCACGAAGCCGTCGAAGATCGCCCGGTGTCCAGCGCCTTCCTCGGCCTTGGCGCGCAGTGCCGCCAACCGCTCGTCATAGGAGGAATTGCGTTCGCGCAGCCGCTCGCGAAACACCTGCTGCAGGCTAGTGAAACCATCGAAGCCGAGCTGCTGGGCGAAGCGGATCAACGTCGAGGGTTGGACGCCGGCGGAAGCCGCGATACTCGCCGCCGTGCCGAAGGCGATGTCGTCGGGATTGTCGAGCGCATAGGCGGCGATCTGCGCGATGCGCTTGGGCAGACTGGTGCGCCGCTCCAGGATCGTCGTGCGCAAGGTCTCGAAATCGCGAGGCACCCGTCCGTCCATCGTCGCTCCGCCCACGGCCATGCTGGTGTTCCCTCTCCTGCCTCATCATAGCGGTTTCGCGCAAGAACACCATAAAAAATGATTTGGACGTTCCATTCTCTGATGAAATGGATTAATTCATCCATGCGAATTCTTCCCCTTCAGCGGAGACAATCGACATGGTCGGAGTGGGCCTCATCGGCACGGGCTTCATGGGCAAGTGCCACGCCATCGCCTGGAACGCGGTCGGCACCGTCTTTCCCGATGTCGAGAAGGCGAGGCTGGTGCATCTGGGTGAGGTCAATGACGAGCTTGCAAAGCGCAAAGCGGCCGAGTTCGGCTTCACTCGAGGCTCAGGCGACTGGCGTGCCGTCGTCAACGATCCGGAGGTCGATGTCGTGTCGCTGACCACGCCCAACCAGTTCCATCCGGAAATGGCGATCGCCATCCTCGAAGCCGGCAAGCACCTGTGGTGCGAGAAGCCGATGGCTCCGAGTTTTGCCGAGGCCGAGGCGATGGCAAAGGCAGCGACCAAATCCGGCAAGGCTGCCGTGCTCGGCTACAACTACATTCAGAACCCGGCCATCCGCCACATCGGCGCGCTGCTCGAGGAAAAGATCATCGGCGATGTCAATCTCGTGCGCATCGAGATGGACGAGGATTTCATGGCCGATCCCGAGGCGCTGTTCTTCTGGAAGCATGAGGCGGCTTCCGGTTATGGCGCGCTCGACGATTTCGCGGTGCATCCGCTGTCGCTGATCAAAGTGCTGTTCGGCCGCGTCGCTCGCGTCATGTGCGACATGGCGAAACCCTATGCCGACCGGCGCGTCGCCTCCGGCGGCCGCCGTGCGGTCGAGACCTACGATATCGCCAGTGTGCTGATGCATCTGGAGAACGGTGTCGCCGGTACGCTGCTGGTCAATCGCTCGGCCTGGGGCCGCAAGGGCCGTATCGCCCTCCAGATCTTCGGCTCGAAAGGCTCGATCCTCTACGACCAGGAGCGGATGAACGAGTTCCGGCTTTATCTGACCGCCGACCGGCCGACCGAGCAGGGCTACCGCACGATCCTGGTGGCGCCGCACCACAAGCCCTACGATTCCTTCGTGCCGGCGCCCGGCCACGGCCTCGGCTTCAACGACCTCAAGATCATCGAATGCCGCGAGCTTTTGATGCGGATCGCCGGCAAGCCGGCGCGGACCATCGACTTCGACGAAGGGCTGGAGGTCGAGCGCACGGTGCACGCCATGGCGCGATCGTTCCAGGAACAGCGCTGGGTGGATGTGAGGTGAGCCGGCTCGCCTTCAGGTGCCGGCGGCTGCTGCCGCATTGATCTCCCAGCCGTCCACCCAAACCTGCCGCAGTTGATCGCCTTCGCCTTTGAACCACAGGCCGGTCGGCTGGCAATCCTCGATGCGGTCGCTGCGGAAATTGCGGATGGCCTGGCGCAGCTCGCACCAAGCGACGATGTTGGCGGTCTCGGCGTAGTAGATCAGCGCGATCGGGCGGACGATACGCTGTGTGTCGCGGCCGGCTTCGTCGCGGTAGGCGAGGTCGAGCTTCTCCTCGTCGCGGATGGCGCGGCGCACCAGCGCCAGATCGACCGCCGCGGCCGCAGGCGAAAAACCCCAGGCATGAAGAGCGTTGGCGTCGAGCGTCTGGCGCAAGGGCGGTGGCACGGCGCCGGCGATCTTGGCGCCGACGCGCTTTGCCGCCTGCTTGAGCTCGTCGTCGCCGGTGCGTTCGAGCAGCGCCAGCGAGAGCACGATCGCCTCCATCTCCTCGATCGAAAACATCAGCGGCGGCAGGTCGAAGCCGGGGCGCAGGATATAGCCTATGCCGCGCCCGCCCTCGATCGGCACCCGCATCGCCTGCAGGGCTGCGATATCGCGATAGACGGAGCGCACCGTCACTTCCAGTTGCTCGGCAATCGTCGCCGCGGTCACCGGCTTCTTGGCCAGCCGCAGGATCTGGATGATTTCGAACAGACGCGAGGCCTTGCGCATTTTTCCACTCGATCGTAACGCAACTGACACACCCCCGTCAGTTGGGACGACCTATAGGGCCGCGCATCGGTTTGAAAATCAACAGATTCCTCAGCGTCCTTGGCGGGCGCTGCGACAGGCAACTGACATGAGTTACACGGAAAATCTCTGGCTATTCTTCATCCTGCTGTTCGGCATCATCGCCGTTCCAGGCATGGACATGCTGTTCGTGCTGGCCAATGCGCTGACCGGGGGGCGCGACAGGGGGCTGGCGGCGACCGGCGGCATTATGCTCGGCGGCGTAGTGCATACGTTGAACGGGGCGATCGGCGTCGGGCTGCTGATGCATTTCGTGCCGGTCCTGTTCAAACCGCTGCTGATCGCCGGCGCCGCTTACATGGCCTATATCGGAATTTCGCTGATGCGCAGCTCGATCACCGTCAGCGATGACGGGCCCGCCGGCAGCCGCTCCGCCTGGAAAGCCTTTCGCCAGGGATTGGTCACCTGCCTGATCAACCCCAAGGCCTATCTGTTTATCCTTGCCGTCTATCCGCAGTTCCTGAAGCCGGCTTACGGTCCGATCTGGATGCAGGCGACCATCATGGGACTGCTGACTGTCGTCACACAAGCAGGAATCTACGGCGGCCTCGCCATCACCGCCGGGCGCAGCCGGGCGCTTCTGGTCGGCAATCCGCGGGCAACGGTCATTGCCGGCCGTGCTGCCGGGCTGCTTCTATTCGCGGTCTCGGTATTCACCGCATGGGAAGGGCTGAGGGCGGCGTGAACGCCGCCCTCGCCAAGGTTGTCAGGCGGCGCCCTGACGGGTGGCGAGCAGTTCGCGCTTCACCGACCGGCGCCACTCGACGGCGCCGGCAAGACCGTGCAGCACCGTTTCGGTGGTCGCCCAGTCGATGCAGGCGTCGGTGATGCTCTGGCCGTAGGTGAGCAGCTTACCGGGGACGACGTCCTGACGGCCGGCGACGAGATTGCTCTCGATCATGACGCCGATGATGCGCTCGTCGCCCGCTGCGACCTGGCCGGCCACGTCGTGCGCGACTTTCGGCTGGTTCTCCGGCTTCTTGCCGCTGTTGGCGTGGCTGACATCGATCATCAGGCGCGGCGCGATGCCGATGCGGCCGAGCTCCGCGGCGGCCGTGTCGACACTTGCCGCGTCGTAGTTCGGCGCCACGCCGCCACGCAGAATGACATGGCAGTCTTCGTTGCCGGTCGTCGCCGCGATCGCGCTGCGGCCGCCCTTGGTCACCGCCATGAAATGATGCGGCTGCGCAGCGGACTTCACCGCCTCGCCGGCGATTCTCAGATTGCCGTCGGTGCCGTTCTTGAAACCGACCGGGCAAGAGAGGCCCGACGCCAGCTCGCGGTGGATCTGGCTTTCGGTCGTGCGCGCGCCGATGGCGCCCCAGGCGACGAGGTCGGCGATGTATTGCGGCGTCGTCATGTCGAGGAATTCCGTCGCCGCCGGCAGGCCGAGATTGTTGACGGCGGAAAGCACGTTGCGCGCCATCCGCAAGCCTTTGTCGATGTTGAAGCTGCCGTCGAGATCGGGATCGTTGATCAGGCCCTTCCAGCCGACCGTGGTGCGCGGCTTCTCGAAATAGACGCGCATGACGATCTCGAGCCGGTCGGCCAGGGCCTCGCGCAGCGCCGCCAGACGGCTGGCGTAGTCCACGGCGGCGACCGGATCGTGGATGGAACAAGGGCCGACGATGACGACCAGTCGATCGTCGGCCCCGGTCAGGATGGAATGGATGGCGTTGCGCGAGGCGGCAACGGTGCGCGTCGCCGTGAGCGAGCGCGGTATCTCGCGCATCACGTCGTCCGGCGTGCTCAGGACTTTGAGTTCCTTGACCCGTAGGTCGTCTGTGGTGGTCAACACGGCTTTCTGCTCCTGGTTAGGAGACCTGCCGGCTGAAACGAAAAAGCCGCCAGGTCTGGCGGCTTTTCGGATTAGATGCTGCAATCTTCAGATCGAGCGCAATCCTCCCGCCGCCAGCGAGCTACCGTAGCTAAAGTACCAAAACGAGGCGGTCAGGTGGATCATGCGGCTCATATAGTCGATGCCGAGGCGCTTGTCACGTCCTCATGAAGCTAAGCCTTTGCTTGGTTTGCGCCGTGCTCCGCGGCCTCGGGAAAAAGAGAGCATCATGCAGCGGTTCACGGTTCATGCAGACCATGGATCGAAAAGTTCGATTGCAAAGCCTTCGAAATCCTTCGAATTACGCGTTGCCAAGGTGAGCTGCTTCGCAATCGCGGTGGCGGCGATCAGACCGTCCATCGACGACAGACCGCGACCGCGGCGCTTGGCAAAGCCCATCAGGTCGCCCCAGGCCAGGGCAACGGCTTCGTCCACCGGCAAAACCCTTTGCTCGAAGCGCTGCGGCAAATCTCGAGCGAGCCATTCGGCCAGTGCCTCTCGTTTGCGGCCCTCATCCATGAGGGCAACGCCGCGCCGGATCTCGGCGATCGACACGACGCTGATGAATGATCGATCCTCATCAAGCCCGTCCAGCCACTTTAGAACGCCTACATCCGGCGCCGGCCTTGTCACCTCGGACAGGACATTGGTATCGAGCAGAAGCCTCAAAGCGGCTGATCACGCGGTTCGTCGGGTTGACGCTCAAGGTCGAGATCGGCGCCGCGCAGCGGCGACTCTAGGAGGAACTCCGCAAGCGTTCCTTTGCGCGCGGTCTTCCGCCGCCATTCCTCTGCGGACACGACGACAACGCTTGGTTTGCCGTTACGGGTGATCGTCTGAGGCGAAGATTGCGCCCGATCTATTACCTCCGAGAGCCGGGCCTTTGCCCCAGCGACCGTCCAGCTCGCATCTTCTTTGGGTCCGGGCAGCATCTCAATCTCATGACTATTCTGACCATCTTGACTATACCGGAATAGCAATGCTGCGGCAACAGGGGCTCTCAGGGGCCGGATACCTTTGGGCGCACGAGGCTGATCACATCTGCACCCATAGCTGGCCTGCTTCTGGCGTAAAGCTGCTCGTTGTCACTACTCCCCGATCACGCCAGCTATATTTTGATCATAATCGACCAGCGAGCCGGTCATGACGCCGGCCTGCGGGCTGAGCATATAGGTGATCAGCCGGGCAAGCTGCGCCGGCTTGACCAGCTGACCCATCGGCTGCGCGGCCTCGGCCTTTTCCAGCCAGTCGTCCGGCGCATCGTGCCACTTCTTCTGCACGATCGCCTCGCCCTCGGTGTCCATCCAGCCGGGCAGCACCGCGTTGCAGCGAATGCGGTTTTTCCGGTAGGAGCTGGCGACATTCTTGGTCAGCGTCATCAGCGCGCCCTTGCTGGTCGAATAGGGCGTCAGGAAGGACTGGCCGGCATGCGCCGACATCGACAGCACGTTGACGATCGAGCCCGGCGCCCTGCGCTCCAGGAGATGCGCGACGAGGCCCTGCATCAGGAAAAAGGGGCCGCGCACATTGGTGTCGAAGATCTGATCGAAAAGCTCTTCCGATGTCTCGACCAACGAGCCGCGGGCCGAAGTGGCGGCGGCGTTGACCAGCGCGTTCAAGGTGCCGAAATGCGCGAGCGCCGTTGCGACGGCGCGCTTGCAGTCGGCGACCTTGGCGACATCGGCGCTGATGAAGATGGCGTCGACACCGTTTTTCTTGAGCGCTGCGACCGCCTTGTCGCCCTTCTCCTGCGAGCGGCCGACCAGCGCCAGCGCGCGGCAACCCTCGTCGGCCAAGGCTTCCGCCACGGCGAAGCCGATGCCCTGCGCGCCGCCGGTGACGATGGCGCGCGTTTCTGAATTGCGACCGGCTAGACCGTTCATCGCTCTGCTCCTGTAATCGATTTCAAAACCTTCAGGCGACGCGGACGGTCTTGCCCGTCTTGGCAGACTCCAAGGCCGCATCCGCCAACTTCAAGGCGACCAGCCCGTCCTTGCCGCTCGGCGCCGCCTTCTTGCCGGCAGTCGCGGCGGCGATGAAGGAAGCGATCTCGTTGGCGTAGGCGTCGATATAGCGGGTCATGAAGAAATCGTGCAGCGGCGGGCGGGTGTAGCCCTTGTCATTGGCGAGCTCGATCGACACCGGCCGCTGATTCTCGGCCGCAACCATGCCCTTCGAGCCGTGCGCCTCGATGCGCTGGTCGTAGCCATAGGTGGCGCGGCGCGAGTTGGAGATGACGGCCTGCTTGCCGGACGCCGTTTCCAGAATGACGCTGACGGAATCGAAATCGCCCGCTTCGCCGATCTTCTTGTCGACCAGCACCGAGGCGTGCGCGCTGACCGCCACCGGCTCTTCGCCGAGCAGGAAGCGCGCCATGTCGAAATCATGGATGGTCATATCGCGAAAAATGCCGCCGGATCGCGCGATGTAGTCGAGCGGCGGCGCGCCCGGATCGCGCGAGGTGATGGTGACCATCTCGACATCGCCGATGGCGCCGTCGTCGATCGCCTTGCGGACGGCGGCGAAATGCGGGTCGAAGCGGCGGTTGAAGCCGACCATCAGCGTAGCGCCGGCCTTGTCGACCACGGCCAGGCACTGCTCGACGCGCTTGACGTCGAGGTCGATCGGCTTCTCGCAGAAGATCGCCTTGCCGGCCCTGGCGAAGCGCTCGATGAGGTCGGCGTGAGTGTCGGTCGGCGTGCAGATGATGACGGCGTCGATGTCCTTGGCCTGCTCGATGGCGTCGATGCTGCGCACCTCGGCCCCATAGGCGGAGGCAAGCTCCGTCGCCGCTTTCTCGAAGGCGTCCGCCACGGCCACCAGCTTGGCCTGCGGGTTTGAGGCTACGGCGCGGGCATGCACCTTGCCGATACGGCCGGCGCCGAGAAGAGCGAAGCGGAGAGTCATGGAATGTCCTTTGAGGGTGGCTCTAAAACGTGTCCGCGCCGGCCGGCGCGGACGATTTGGTCTGGTCCCGTCGTGGCGCCTGGTCAGGCGGCCTGAAGCTCCGCCTGCCCGGTCTTGGCGCCGGTGATGTAAGCGACGATGTCGTTGCCGTCGGTGTCCTGCTTGCGCAAATTGGCGACGATGCGGCCGCGCCGGAAGACGACGATGCGGTCGACCAGGTCGAAGACCTGGCGCATGTTGTGGCTGATCAGGATCAGCGGCTCGCCGTTCTCCTTCAGCGTGCGGATGATGTTTTCGACCTGCGCCGTTTCCTGCACGCCGAGCGCTGCGGTCGGCTCGTCCATGATGATCAGCTTGGAGGCGAAGGTTGCGGTCCTGGCGATCGCCACGCATTGGCGCTGGCCGCCCGACATGTGGCGGATGGTGCTGGAAAGGTTCGGGATCTTCACCGCGGTGCGGATCAGCGCCGCCTCCGTCGCCCTGCGCATCGCCTTGCGGTCGAGAATCGAGAAGGGGCCGAGGTTGAAAAGCACCTTCTCCCGGCCGAGGAAGAGGTTTGACGGCACGTCGAGGTCGTCGGCCAGAGCCAGGTTCTGGAACACGGTCTCGATGCCGGCCTCGCGCGCCTCGATCGGGCCGGCGAAGTTCACTTCCTTGCCGTCGAACCAGATCTTGCCGTCGGTGCGCTGCTCGACGCCGGTGATCTGGCGCACGAAGGTCGACTTGCCGGCGCCGTTGTCGCCCATGATGGCGACATGCTCGCCCTTGCGCAGCTCGAAATTCGCCTCCTGCAGCGCGTGAACGCCGCCATAATGCTTGGTGAGGTTTTCGGTCTTCAGAACGATATCGGACATGGTCAAGCTCCTATCGCCCGGCGGCGCTGGCGCCATTGATCGAGAACGACTGCGCCGACAATGATCACGCCCTTGACCATCTCCTGGTAGTAGGCGTCGAGGCGCAGGAAGGTGAAGCCGGAAATGATAACGCCGAAGATCAGCGAGCCGATCACCGTGCCTATGATAGACCCGCGGCCGCCCGAGAGCGAGACGCCGCCGATGACCGCCATGGCGATGGCGTCGAGCTCGTACATCACGCCCATGCCGGCCTGGGCGGTGAGGTTCTTGGAGGAAAGCACCACCGCGGCGATCGAGGCGAGGATGCCGGCAATCACATAGACCAGCACCTTGTGGTTGGCGATCTTGATGCCGGACATGCGCGCGGCGTCCTCGTTGGAGCCAATGGCGTAACAATGCTTGCCGTATCGGGTGTAGCTCAGGACGAGCTGGAACAGGATCGCCAGTGAAATGAAGATGATGACCGGCATCAGCCCCTTGCCGATGGCCGCGAAGCTGTCGGTCGGGAACGAGATCGGTTGGCCCTTCGACCACCATTTGGCGATGCCGCGCGCCGTGACCATCATGCCGAGCGTGGCGATGAACGGCGGAATGCGGGTGTAGGCGATCAGGGCGCCGTTGATCAGGCCGGCAATCAGCCCGCAGCCGATCGCGACCAGAAGCGGCACGATGACCGGCAGGTCGGTCCATCCGTAGTCAATGAACATCGCCTTCGGGTTGGGATTGCCGTTGACGGTCGCAACCTGCGCGAAACTCATGGCGATCATGGCGGTGGCGCCTACGATCGAGCCCGAGGACAGGTCGATGCCGCCGCAGATGATGACCTGCGTGACGCCGATGGCTATGATGCCGACGATCGACACCTGCAGGATGATGATCTGCAGCCGCTGCTCGTTGAAGATAGCATCGACGTTATCGCGGGTGTTGAAGAGGAAGCTGTCGCCGAGGAAGACGCGGCCGATCAGCTCGAATGCGCCGACCAGGATGACCAGCGCCAGAAACACGTTGAACTCGGCAGGCCAGGGGCGCTTCTTGGCGTCATAGCTCAGCCCGCCAATGCCATGCGATGTCTGTGACACGTCTTCTTCCTCCGAATGACCGCGCCCGCTCTCCCGCCCGGTCGGGCGGGAGAAGGAAGGGAGCGACGCTGCTCTGTCTGCAGCCGATTTCAGCCAACTCGATGCGTCGGAGCGCCGCTCCAGGGTTTGTCCTCACGCAAGTCCGTATGGAAAACTTCCTGGAATTGCGTTGGCGCGGCGTCAGTTCTTCTTCAGGAACTTGTCGATGTTCGCCGGCGTCACGAGCTGGAAGGGGATGTAGACCTTGCGCTCCACCTTCTCGCCCTTGGAGAGCTTCAGCGCCGCATCGAGCGCGCCCGCGCCTTGGCCAGCCGCATCCTGGAAGACCGTGACGTCGAGATCGCCCGCCTGCATCGCGGCCAGCGCGTCCTGGGTTGCGTCGACGCCGCCGACCACGACCGACTTCATGTCGATATTGGCGGCCTTCATCGCCTGGATGGCGCCGATGGCGCTTTCGTCATTGTTGGCGATGACGCCGTCGAACGGCTTGCCGGACGACAGCCAGTTGGTCATCAAGTTCTGCGCTTCGTCACGCTTCCAGTTCGAGGTCTGCTTGTCGATGATCTTGATGAAGTTGCAGTCCGGCGTGGCAATCACTTCATCGATATCCTTGGTGCGCTGCACCGCCGCCTGATTGGAAAGCTCGCCCATGATCACATAGACATTGGCTTCCTTCTTGCCGGCTTCCTTGAACAGCCGGCAGATTTCCTTGGTCTCGAGCGTGCCGGACTCGGCCTCATTGGACGCGACGAAAGCCTGGTTGTCGGGCAGCTTGTCGACATTGACCGGCTCGCGGTTGACATAGACCAGCGGGATCTTGGCCGCGGCCGCGGCATCCGACATCGCCTGGGTGGCCGAAGTGTCGACCGGGTTGACGATGATCGCGTCGACGCCGGAAGCGGCGAAGTTCTTGATCTGGTCGAGCTGCTTGGCCACGTCGTTCTGCGCGTCCTCGACCTGCAGTTCGACGCCGTCCATGCCCTTGGCCTGTGCGATCATGCCGTTGCGCAGCACGGTCAGGAAATTGTCGTCGAAAAGAGCCATCGAGACGCCGATCTTGGCGGCGAAGGCGGACGAACACATCAGCGCCGAAAGCGCGACGCCCAAAAGCAGTTTCTTCATTTTAGTTTCTCCTCCACTTGGTGTCCGGCTGCACCGATTGAACCGGAATCCCCGATGTTACCGG